>JANODP010000275.1:0-52804 GCA_031412755.1 Schlesneria sp.
AATCGCCGACCCCAGCCACCCCGCCGAATTCCCTGACGAAAACACCACTTTCCACTTTGTCGAGTCTCTTGCGTGAGCATCCGTTTTCGATAGACTTTGCCGACTTGAGAACAAGCAGTCCCAAAGAAGCACTTGCTGTTCGTTCTCGATTTGCACCCCTAGCTCAATTGGATAGAGCATCGGTCTACGGAACCGAAGGTTGCTGGTTCGAGCCCAGCGGGGTGTACTTTACGCTGCAATGACTTACAATCAGTTGCAGTTCGACGAAATAGGCTTGTCACAGATCTTTGTCACAGAAAACGACCCCCGCCAGCAGCAACTGACGGGGGCCGCGCAACGAACCTCTCGGCTCGTCACTGGTTTTTTTCCAGTCGGGAGGTTCAGTCATGCCGAAGTTCGCGAAGCCGTGGTTCCGTCCTGCCCGTGGCGTCTGGTACGTCACCCTGAGCGGCAAACAGTTCAATCTTGGTGCTGATCGCACGGTGGCGTTTGAAGAGTACGCTCGCCTGATCGCGGCCCCCAAAGAAGCCAGAAGAGCACCGGCCAATTCCCTGCCGGCCGTCGTCGATGCTTTTCTGGAGTGGCTCCAACCCCGCCGGGCACCCGATACCTACGAGTGGTATCGCTACCGGCTGGAACGCCTTGCACGGCGTTATCCGACGATGCCAGCCTCGCAACTCACTTGTGCGTTGGTCGAGGACTGGGTCGATGAGTATCAGCTCTCGGTGACTTCGCGGCGAAACTACTACCGGTGTGCCAAAAAGTGTCTGAAGTGGGCACGGAGTCGCGGACTGGTCAAACGAAACCGCATCCGCGACCTGGAAGTCCCGGCCGCCGAAAGTCGGGAGATCGTCGTCAGCGTCGATCAGTACCTGCAACTGCTTTCGCTGATCCGCGACCCCAACTTTCGTGATGTCGTCGTCACGACTTGGGAGACCGGCTGCCGACCGCAGGAATCGCTCCGGGTTGAAGCCCGTCATGTCGAACTGGCCAACCAGCGTTGGGTCTTCCCCAAATCGGAAAGCAAGAACAAGAAGCTCGCGCGAGTGGTCTACCTGACCGACACTGCCGCCGAAATCACAAGACGTCTCGCACTGACTCATCCTCAAGGGAAGTTGTTTTGCAACGGTCGCGGAACGCCGTGGACCACGGACGCTATCAACAACATGTTCACGCGGATTCAAATCCGCATCGGGAAGCAGATTATGCGAGAACGAGGGCTGACTGCGACCGACGAAGAGATTGAGCGGTTCATTCCTTCGCTCAATCCGAAGAAGCGAATGAAAGGGGAGACGATAATGAAATCGACGACATTGCTCCGTCAGGAAGCATGCCGGAAGCTCTCCAATAGACTGGCTTGCAGTCTGGCTCCGCGATGGTCCCTGTATGCCTTGCGGCACACCTGGGCCACGAATGCACTCCAAAGGGGAGTCGATCCTCTGACCACAGCGATTCTGATGGGACATAGCGATCCTAGTACGCTGTCGAAGGTCTATCAGCACGTCGCGTTGAACCCGAGCCATATGCTCAAACAGGCAAAACGAGCCGCGAAATGAAAAACCCGCTCATCCTTGAACGGGTTGGGCTGGTTACCCCAGGGTGATGTGACGAAGTCGGGGGCGTGGGGGCTGTGCTTTGACCGAGTCTGGCTTCCCACGCTCTCGCTTCGTCCTCTCCAGATAGGCTGCCAACTGCTCTTCGCTCACCCGGACACCGGGGCAGCGGTGGTGCCCGAGTTGGCCTGTTTCGATAAGTGAGTACACCGTGCTCACTGAACAACTAAGCCGGCTTGCCACTTGATTGACCCGCAGCACGCGGCACCTCCGGTTTCAGCTTGTCGTACACGTGGGCGAGGCACAGGACGCCTTTGAACGACCTGTCGCCGAAGGACACTTCCACCGTCTTCTCCCGCGCGTTGCAGATGAAGCACGGTTTCTCCGAAACGCATTTGATCGTCAGCACTCGTCTCTCCTTTCTTTGAAACGGTCTATGACAAGGGGAACCTTGCCCCCTTACACCCTCAGGATTTTTGAAGGCATCCATCCCGCGGTCGGATGGCGATTCATCCGACTTGGACGATTCCTTTGCATCGTCCACAGTGCCAGTGATGTTTCGCTTCGCCGCATTGGCACCAGTTATCCGGAACGTAGAACACCTCGCTGAATGCCGTGCTGGAGGGCATGGGCACCATCCGTCTTCTATGATTACTTCTTTGTTGCTTTCCATGGCTGGAATGGGAATGGAGCTACAGTCAGGCGGCTTTCGACACTCTGAATAGGCTGTCGGGCTGCACCGCGTTCTTCATTGCGATTTGGAACGAAATTGCAACACTGGGCCTCTCAACAACGGTGCAGACATCGTGCAAACCCGGAATGAAGCTGCTGCGATAGGTTTTGCGGGAACTGCTCGCACCGTGACTGAATCGCACGATCTGAGTGCAGTTCTGTTTCAATCCGACTTCAAAGCACAGCCGCTGCGTGTGGTAAATCAATGGGCAAAAACCTTCGTCGCGGTCGCTGTAGTCGCCCATCAAGACGGCCAGTTTGCCACCTGGTGCAAGAGCGCCGGAACAGTGCTCCAGCGACGTGCGGTATCTCGTCAGAAAGTCGAGCAACGTCGGGCAGTTCGATAAGTCCCTTCGATCGTCGGTGTAGTGCTTCTGCCGCCAGTACGGCGGGTGAAGCCAGACAAAATCGAACTCGCCCAGATCAACGTAGGTCTCCGGATTGCACGCATCAATTCCTTCACGAAGATCGAAGCTGACGCACTCGATGCCGAGTTCGCGGCAGACGTCGGCACAAGTGCCAGAGCCGGTCATCGGGTCCAGCACCCGCTTTGGACGGAAGTAGCGCAACAAGTCTTTGATCAACTCACCGGAGCAATTGCCGGGATACCGTCGATCGCCGTACGGGCCTGCGTAGGCTTTGTGATACAGACTCGTGAGGCCGGGGACCGGACTGCCGTTGATGGGAGTCATAGGAAGCACCGCAATGCGAGAAGGGGATGAAGAAACCATAAAACGGTGAGTAGGAAGTAAAACTGCCTGACCGTGCAGGCGCTCCCGACGCCGCACGGCTGGCAAGGTGGAGCCGCAGGATCACCTTGCGGGCGTGCCACGATTTCCGAGCCTGCACGGCGAAAGAGCGCGGAGCACCTCAAAGATGAGGTGCCCGCACAAGAAGAGGTTTCTTCCAAGGTCTGCCGGCTGGTCATCCCGGAGGACGACACCACTTTGGCGACTCATGGAGGGCAGGATGGTCGGGGCCATCCGCACTTCTTAGCTCATACCCGGCTGTTGGCGAATGAACTCATCCGCCTGTTGGGCCACGGCAACAACTTTTCCAAGATCTTCGAGATTGAACGTCTTGACGTATTTCCGTTTGCCGAGTGAATCCCGGTAGGAACGCGAGAAACTGACGCTGTAGAACGTCCGCTCTTCGCCCCGGACCGGAAACTGCCGTGAGAAGACAGACGCCGAGACGTCGTCCAACACGAAACTCTTGATCGGACCTTTGGCAGCCTTCTGCCGTGCAGCTGCGATATCCGCTCCAGCGGACGGTTGCTTTTTCTTGTCATCCATGATGTGAGAGGAAGGAAATACAAAACCCGGCTCACACGAATTGTGCGAAACCGAGAACAACGAACAGAGTCACAGCCACGACATCGAACCAGCCCGTGGGGGATGACTTCCGATGCCGGGTGTTCCTCCGTTCTTGCGTGCATGCGTGGCATGCACACCATCCTGGCTTTTGTGTGTCCATACAAAAAAGCGGAAGGATCTAAAAACCCACCCTTCGCGAGCGCGCGACCGCCCCGACAGCAGCGTTGAACTCGTGATGGTGTGGAAACCTGAAATCGAACGGATACGAGTTTCGATGTTATCACGGGGTGCCATGGCGTGTCCCTGGCCCCTTATGCGGAACCGAGCCGGAGCGAACCGGATGGAAGGTAAGCGAGCGTCCAGCGAGCGGATGACCACGGCACATAAGGGGCCAGGGGCCGCGAACACCAGTGAGCGAGACACTGGCACCCCGCAAACCATTCCATTGATTGTTCTTCGGTTGTCTCTTGTTTTCATGAGGGGGTGTCCTCCCTCGGATTGGTTGTGGTACACCCTGCGGACGGCTTGATGATTGAAGACGGTTCCCCGAGACACGGATAGAAGATCGGGCGATGGAACGGATCGTCCTCCAGATCTTCGGCGGTCGCGAATCTCCAGAGTCCCGCCCCCGGCCGGTTATTCATCGCGAGACGAAGGGCATCCCGGCGCTTTCGATCGGGAGTAATGCAGAGAACCGTAAAGACATCAACATTCGCCTGAGGGAACATCTGCCGGTGCAGTTGCCGCTCGGCGAGTGCCGCGTATCCCCGAGCCTTGCCTTCGGCGACTTGCTTCGCGGCGCTCGTGGCGCGGTCCTGTTCTACGAAGAACACTTTGCGAAATCCTCGCACGTTCAAGAGGAACGACGCATCGGGCGCGCAAATCAGTTTCGGAGTTTCGCTGATGAGGGTGTAGAGGCGGAACCGCCGTTCGGGCTCAGTTTCGTCTTTGTTGACGATGTCCCATTCGTTGATCCAAGTATCGATCGTGATGTCTGCGAGCGGAGCCGCGCGATCGAGCGCGATATGTGTTTCAGCGACTGCGATCCAATGGGGGATATGGTGTTGAATCGGTGTGAGAGCCGGTGTGAGCAAGATCCGCTCATCATCGAGATGCCGGGCCAGCATTTCATTACCCAGTGCCGCGGGGAAATAGACCGTGGTCGGCATTCCGCCGTGCGGGGCACAGAAGAGCATCTGCTGCCGATTGATCAGTCGGGCATCTACGAGCAATTGGAGCCGTCGGCGGGTGACACGGCCGCTGACGTCGGACTCGAAGCACAGCCGCTGAATCTGCGGCCGACTGAGGACGTAATACTTGGCCAGAGCCGAAAGAATTGCGATATCGCGGTCTGTGATCATCTTCGCACCTCAGGAAAGAAAAGATGCCGGAGCACCCTGAAAAACCAGGGTACTTCGGCAACACAGAGTCCCGAGGTGGGACGCCACTACAACCAGGCAACCGTGCTGCAACGCTCGTAAGCGTCGTCCGCAAACCGGCCGTCACCGGAGGCACTCCCGAAGGAGCGTGGCAGTATTAGAACCGAAGAAATCCCCGCGTCAAGTCCCTAGAGTCCAAAAATCTCCTGACCCCGTTCTGGTGGCTGCTGCCCCAAAAACCTTCGAAGTCGCTCCGTTTCATCGTCCTGTTCCGATGGTCGGAAGCAGTAGAGATGGTGTTTGCCGAGAAACTGCTTGTAGCCATCCACCAGCTTCAGACGGCGAGATTCGTCCAGCGTGGTGAACGGCGCATTGACGTGATGCACATCCATGGGGAATGGGTGCGAGCCATCGACAGAAACGACGGCCTGACCTTTTTGCAGTGTCCGCAGCAGTTGCTTGATTTGATGAAATTGATCGTCCACCGACCGTTGCAGTCGGCCGGTCTCCTGTTGCTCCGTGCGGTATTTGGTCAAGTGCCCGGTCTTGATCGTCGTCCCCTCGGTGCGTGAAGTTGTCTCACCTTCGCTGAACCCTTCGGTGCTCGTCCGGGACTGGTCCATGATGTCTTTGGGCGGCCACCGGCGTGCCTCGGATTTGGTGGCTGTTTCCGTTTCTCCCGTGGTGCGAGAACTCGACACGTCGGTCGTCTCGACCGTCTCATACCCATCGAACCGGTCGACTTCGTGCTTCAGCGGCGTGAAGTCGATGAGGGGATAGCCGAACAACTGACCAAGAATCTCCAGATCGTCCGGGTTCTTCTGTTGGAAGGTGATGTGGATGCCGCACTGGCTGATGACTTTCGACGTCATGTCGATGTCGCGGAGTTTCAGCGACGACAAGTCTTGAACCGCGAGACACAGAGAGAGCTTCATCTTGCGGAACTGCGCGAGTGCGTCGATCAGATCCTGTCCGACGAATCGGCTGGCTTCGTCGATGAAAAGGTAATACGGCTGGCGTGCCGTCCGCGAGGCGATTTGAGCGGCTTCCAGAATCTCATTGATGAACATCCCACCGAGGGCATTTCCCTGATCGAGTGTAAAGCTGCGGGTGCGCCGCAGATTCACGAGCATCACGCCCTGTTGTTCGATGATCCTCCGAAAATCCAATGTCGCTTTCGCCTCGCCTGCAAACAGACTCTTTACGGCGGGCGAGAGAAACGACCGCAGCCGATTGATCGTCGATTCGACCCAGTCTTCCTGCTGGCGAGGTTTGCTCTGGCGAACTTTCTCGAAGTCCGAACGGATTTCTGACGGCAGGTGTGGAGCGATGCGGGAATAGACGGGATTGTGCAGCGGGTGTGATGGGTCGAGCAGGACCAACGCATCACCCAATCCTAAATGATCGCCCTGTTCATTCACTCGAACGCCGCAGGCGTAGAGCACATTCGTGAGGAACCGTTCCAGCCGCGGCTTCCCCTCAAAGCCGGCTTCGCCCTGCTTGCGGATGATGGTGCGAGCGACGGATTCGACTTTGGCCTTCAGCCAATCCTCGTAGCTTTCTCCGGGCAGACCGTTGTACTGAAAGGGATCGAAGCGAAAGCGGCACGAGTTGGAACCTGGCTCGAAATAGTTGATGCGTCGGTACACCGCCTTGTCGGCCCCATCGTATCGCTCAAGCACGTAGGCCATCAAATCTTCCACGAGATCCCCGTGCGGATCAATCACGCAGACGCCCCCTCGCTGCTCGATTATTTGCCGGATGATCAGTTCCAGCAGTTTTGATTTGCCTTTGCCCGTGCCGCCATAGACGGCCATGTGGGTCGCAAGTTCTTCGTCGCCGAATTCGACCGTGGTCTTTGGACCGGCCGAACCGATGCGGAGCGAAAGACGTGGCTTAGCCAACTCGTGAGGCATGTCGCTCCTCTGCCGGCTCTTCGAACGGGTTCTCATCCGCTGCGTCAGAGTCGTCTACGAACAAACGTTCGTACGCGGCGACCTGCTCTTGCTGGTGATTTTCCTGCCATCGTCCTTTCGCGGGTCCGGCAATCGATTCGAGCCATTCGCTCAGCTCGCGGAGCCGTTTGCCGTAATCTTGAGCCGTCGATGAACGCACCTGCGCCTCGCGCATCAGGCGGTCGAACTCTTCACGAGGGACAATCTGAGAGATAAACGGAGCAAACTGCTCGTAAAGCTGTTCTGCACGAATCCGCACAGCATCCCGAGTCATCGAGTCCCTGAGCGATGCCAAATACTGGAGTGCGGCATGAGGCGATGGTTCGCTCGTTGCCCGCTCGATGGCGTCATTCATTTCCTTCAGCGAACATCGATCACCGATGAGGTCGTAGCAGTTAGCCCAATGACGACGCAACTCATTCACGGCAGGCTCAAATGCGTTCTGAGCCGCGGCGAAGCGTTCCTGGACGTCTCGTTTTTCCGCGTCAACGCGCGCCAGCGCCCGAGCCCTTTCGTTCGCTTGAGCAGCTTCGCGTGCGCGGGAGTCCCGTTGTCGCTGCTGTTCCCGTTCGGCTCGGAGGGCGGCGGCGGCACGCGCTCTCTTGAGGGAATACCGGACGAACAACACCAACAAGTCGATGATCAGAAGGGGAATCGTGAGGACCGCGAATGCAGTGAATGCGATGAGCAGTATGCCGCCCACGGCTCCCAATTCAAAGCTTTTGTCTTCCCGCCAGAGCCGACGAAAATGGCCCAGGAGCTTGACGGTCAGCATTTGACCCACCCTTGAAACGCAGTTTCCAAACGTCGTGTCTCAGTCAATCGTCGCCGCAATCCGGAATCTAGGGCTCAAACTTCAACACCAATTCATAAACGCGACCGAAAGACCACTTCACCGTGCCTTCGCTGAGCGTCTCGGCCGTGATAAGTTTCGAGTACGAACCGATTTCGTCATCGAAAGCGATATCAGCGTCATAGACCGTCACTTCCAAGGTGTCACCCTCCGTGACACGGATTGCCTTGATTCCGTACGACGCAGTTTCGGTGTTCTGCTTGGTGGAGGTTGTGAAACGGTCGCTGCTCGTTTCGACGCGCACCTTCGGGTCGGGTGGACCTGAGTCGTCCCATTTCGATCCATTGGTTTTCGTGCCGTAGACGTTGACGGACTGGATAATGACATCGGCTGACTTCTTCCGTACCGCGGGCGTTGCCGCTCGCTGGATCGTGATCTTTGGCTCCTCAACAGTGAAGGTCGGACGGCGGCTCTCTTGCTCGATTCGTGTCTGGGCCGCAGCGAGCTTGCGAGTGAGCTCCCGAGTCTCGGCATCTTTCGCCGACAGCGCACTTTGCGACTGCCGATCACGTGCTTCGATCGCCTGCATGGACTTGGACATCTCGGCGATGACTTGTTGCTGCTTTTCGACAGCAGCCTTCTGCTCCTTCATTTCTCGGAGGACTTGCGAGTTGTTGGAACAGCCGATCAGCGTGACAGTGATAATGGATGCAAAGAGGTCGCGCGTCATTGTTGTCACTTCTGGCTATTGGACTTGAGTCACCAATTCTTGCCGACGAGCAGTTGAAATAACTGAGTCTCAACTGGTCGCCGAGATCTGACCCACCTGGAAAGCACCTGAAAAACAGGCGAAACTGACGCTACTCACGGCTCCTTACCGTGGTCAATTACGAATTTGACAAGACGGAAGAAAAACTGGCTCGTAGCCCGAATCTGAAGAATGATCGTTATGACCCGGACGTCTCCGGACCGGGAAGCGGACACGGTCGGCTATTGGTGAGCGAGTTTAGGAACATCAACAGTGATCCACACCGAGACAGGAGCGCGATTGACTCCAGTCCGTTTGACTGAACCATCGAAACATTTCGCAATGGACTCACTCCAATCAACGCGACGATCCGACTTGTCATCCACGGTGAATGTTGTCGGAGTAGCTCGACAAGAAGAGCCACGGTCAGGCACTCTCGAAATATCCCATAACCCTTTTTATGGGGTACACTCTCGGTCAGATTTCTCCCCTTCGCCCGCATGACTGACCACGCCCTCGTTCTCTCGGCTCGTCAAGTTTCGCTCCCCGGATTGGACAGACTTCCGAAGTTATTTCGGGATGCGGGTGAAGCCGCAAGTTTGCGGATGATCGAATTCTTCACGGTCACAATCCGCAATCGAAACACCCGCGAAGCCTACGGTCGAGCGGTTCGTGACTTCTGCGGCTGGTGTGAAGAACGCAGTATCAGCCTCCGCGACATCAGTCCGTTCCTCGTTGCTGCCTACGTGGAAGAACTCGGGACGAAGATCGACCGACCGAGCGTGAAGCAAAAGCTTGCGGCCTTGAAGATGCTCTTCGACTGGCTTGTCACGGGGCAGGTCATGCCGGTGAATCCCGCCGCGTCAGTGCGCGGGCCGAAGCATGTCGTCACGGTCGGGCGGACGCCGGTCCTCACTGCGCAGGAAGCCCGGCAGCTTCTCGATTCGATTGACGTTTCCACGATCACCGGCAAACGCGACCGAGCGCTGATCGCGACCATGCTTTTCACCTTCGCACGCATCGGAGCGGTAACGGCGATGGTCATGGAAGACTACGAGCAACGCGGTCGCCGCATGTGGGTCAATCTTCGCGAAAAGGGCGGGCGACGCCATGCGGTTCCCGCCCACCACACCCTCGAAGAATATCTCGACGACTATGTGTCAGCCGCTGGCATCGGCCACGAAACGAAAGCACCGCTCTTTCGCTCGCTCAATCGGAAACGGCAACTCACGACCCGTCGCATCCATCGCCGCGAAGTCCTTGCGATGGTGAAAAGACGAGCACGCAAGGCGGGACTACCTTGCAACATTGGAAACCATACGATGAGGGCATCGGGGATTACGGCATACCTCTCGAACGGCGGCCTCCTCGAACACGCTCAGCGGATCGCCGCCCATGCGTCGAGTCAGACGACGCGACTCTATGATCGGCGCAGCGACGCAGTCTCGCTCGATGAAGTCGAGCGAGTTGTGATCTGAAGTCATTTTGCGAATCGAACACTCCGTTGTCAAAACCAGTCGCTTCCTGGCAGGCCCGAGCGGTCGCGTATCTGGTGTTGGTTCGCCACTCGTACCCGCCCATGGGTTGCAATGGTTCAGCAGCATTGCTGTTGGGGTTTAGATACCTTAGAATCCACTCGTCGTGCTGCGGTCGAAAACGAGCGACTCAATCCGGAGTTGTTATACTCTTCACCGCAGAATGTGCGATCTTACCAGTGTTGGGTTGTCATTCATTAAGCAGGAGAAAGGCATGTTCGAGTTATTGAAATCATCCGCAATTGATGCCGGAGTTGCCGCCCGCTGTGGCGACGATGAACAGAAGTCGTCGATCAAATCCAGCGCTGGAGGATTCGATCCGACGCCGCGCAAGTGTATTGGGTGCGGAAAAATGGTCGTCGATTTGACGACCTGCCCACATTGCGGCACGTACAATCGTGCTCCCTGAAAAGAACCCACGACGAGTGACGATAGCCCTTCTCGCATGAGGCGCGAGGGGCTGTCCCTACATTCATCAATTCCCGCGAAATCACTTCGCGCAGAACATAAGCAGCATACGCGTGAAGAACGCACCGCCACAGAAGCCATGAGCGCATACACGTACGCTGCGGCACCGCATCGGGGCTGGGAGCGTGGCGAGGGAGAACGGATGGCTCGGCGTGCCGTGGATGAGAAGCCGGACATAGGCGGTATATTTCGGCTGGTTCGTGAGGTTCTCCTGTTGAAGCTGGCCTAGGAACTTGCTGAGCGCGGTTGCAGCATGCCGCGTCCTCGGAACCAACGCGGAACGAGGCTTTGCAGCAGTGTCCGCATCAATAGGCCCAGCAGTTCCCGATTGACAGCGCGCAAGAAGCAGTGATTCCGATAGAGACTTTCATTACACAGTCGTCCTTCGAGACATGGCGAGGCAATCATGAACGGGGTTTGCACGTCGCTCGACGATACCGATTTCCTGCGTCGGTTTGCTCAAGAATTGCAAGGAGTAAAGGAAGTATTGACGAAAGACGGGGTGGTTACCTCTCCGCTTGCGTGGCGCGAATTGCTCGGTCCTTTCGGCGCTGCGGGATTAGACCTACCGCGTCGTGTTGGTGGACGAAACTTGTCTGCCACGTCGATGGCGGAACTCTTCTCGACTTTTGGTTATATTGCTCTTGATCTTCGGGATGTGCCGGGGGCGGGTCACGCGAGATTGGTCTCGCTAGCTTCTGGCCGTCAGCACGACGAATTCCTGCGGCGGGTTGCTGTTGGCGAGGCATACGCTGCTATTACAATCACTGAGCCGAATACTGGATCGGATCTACATGCAATTGAGACAACTGCCACACCAACGGCGACCGGCTACACCCTATCGGGGACAAAACGATTCGTTGCCCGTCTCCGCCAAGCGACACATCTCATCGTCTTCGCTCGCGTTCCTCGTCCTGCAATGGAGGACCGCCTATCCGTCTTTTTAGTGCCAGCCAATTCCCCAGGTGTCCTGATTGGCGATTTGCAGTCCTCAGGACTGAATGGCGTGTCGTTCGGCCAAGTGACATTCGATTCCGTCGAGATTGGGCGCGAGACTCGCGTTGGTGGCGAGGGAGAGGGACTTACCCTGTTCCTGAGGCACTTTTCGTACTGGCGCGCAGCTATGGCTGCGGCAGCGATTGGGTGTGCTCGCGCAGCAATTGATCAAACAATTAGCTGGTTACGTGATCGCAACGCGTTTGGCGGACCAATAGGTCGCTTCACGCACTTGCAACAAGGACTTGCGAAGCACACTGCACGATTACATGCATCTTGGCTTCTAGTCCAGTCAGTCATGGCTCGCCTCGATCAGCGAAGTGTGGCATTTGCAGATGCTGCCATGGCTAAAGCTGAAGCCGTCGAATGGGCACTCCATGCAGTGGAATGGGCAGCGCTAGTGCATGGTGCACGGGGTTACTGCTCGGCAACTGATATTGAACAGCGACTCCGGGACTTACTCGGCCTACGAATTGCTGATGGTACGACTGATGTTCTGCGAGGACAGGTTGCTCGGGCAGTGCTTGGCAACGATATGTACGAGTTGTCCCTCGGACGAAAAGTGGACGAACAGGAGATGCAGAAGTGGAAAATGAGCAGAAGGTTCTGGTAAATATCGTCGAAAGCTTGGACGCTAGAACAGCCGTTATTGAAGGCTTCGCGGAAATAGCTCCTTCGGCGCTTATTGCGAGTGGAGTCCGCATTGTTCCATTTGAAGATGATGGCAAATCGTTTGGCCTCATTCGCATCGGTCCTTCGGTTCGGATTCGCGAGGGTACTATAATCTGCTCCGGAGTTGAAATCGGAGAGAACACTATAATCGGGCACAACGTCGTCCTTCGTCGTTCCGCTCGGATCGGTGCTAATACAGTCATTTCACATATGGTGTCAGTAGAACGCGACGTCTCTATTGGCAATTATGTTCGGGTATCAGCCCTCACACATTTGACAGGCGGATGTGTCATCGAAGATGATGTACAAATCGGAGCACGCGTCGTAACAATCAACGACAATGCTCTCGTTTGGCGTGAGGCACCGAAACTTCGAGGACAAATCCTTCGAAGGGGTTGCAAAATTGGTAGCGGTGTATCTTTACTGGCTGGTGTTGAAGTTGGCGAAAACACGCTCGTGGGAGCCGGAGCAGTTGTCACTCGAGATCTCCCTGCAAATGTCGTTGCCTATGGTGTTCCTGCATACATCCAAAGAGAGTTGAGACCCGATGAGATCAGGGCCTTTTAGTGGATCGTTCGGCTTACCGCAGACAAAGCGATGAAGGAAGATAATGACCTCCCAGGTGCGGCGATTCAATGTCCACGTTCTCGGTTCAGGCACTATTACCCCATCGGCAAACCGGCGCCCCGCATCATTGCTTGTCGAATCCGACGAATCACGAGTTCTTATAGATTGTGGCTTCACAACATTTGAGCGTTTGCTGGCTAACGGTATTGAACTGCAAAGCCTGGATGCGGTGGCTGTGTCGCACTTTCATACAGATCATTTCGCTGATGTGTTGCCAATTATTCATTCGCGATTTGTCAGCGATAGGTTGCAACAACGGTCTCATGCCCCAATGAAACTCATCGGGCCTAATGGTTTGGAGGTCGCGATTGCAAGGCTTCGAGAGGTATTTTGGCCTGAGACGCACCAAGAGTTTCCACTCGAGTTTGTAGAGGGGGCCGCCAGTTGCGAAATCGGTAGTCTCACGATTCAGGTTTTTCCTGTCTGCCATGTGCCGTATTTTCACAGCGTGGGGTTTAGGGTCCAACTTGGCAAACGCGCATTTGCCTACACCGGCGACCTCGCTCCGCGACAGGACGATTCCGTGGTTGCCGCTTTGCATTCTGTTGATTTGCTGATCACGGAGGCCGCCGGATCAGAGAACAGTAGATCGCACATGACACTCGATAACGCGCTGGAGTTAGCAGATCGGTGCCACGCAAAACGTCTTCTTCTCCTCCATCTTCGTGACGACCAAGCTTTGCTTGTAAAGAAGCGAGTGTCGGGACTGGCGAACGTGTCGGTTGCGATCGACAATGAGGTCATCGAGATTTGATCTTGCAGGGAGTTCAGAATTCTGGCACATTGCGACTCTCATGGATGAGCACACTTCCACGGAAGGGAATCTAGTGGTCAAGCATTGGGACCAAATCAGGGTTGTTCGGTTTGACCCTGCGGCACATGGAGTGTCGCTTCGCAACCAGTCCTTGCCAGGCGTGCAGTTGTTTACTGCTGGAGCGTTTGTTACGGTGTTCGATGACAATCGGAGGGTGCTCTGCGTTCGGAGGAACTATGCACCGTTCAATTGGACAACACCAGGCGGCCGTATTGAATCCGGCGAATCTCCTGTTGCGGCAGCAGTTCGCGAAACATTAGAGGAGACGGGGTACCAAGTAAAGATCACCGGCCTTATTGGAGTTTATGCAGCGACATATAAGGACGACTTCGTTTTCTCTTTTAGTGCTGATGTGCTTTCATGCTCGGAATGGAAGCCCGATTCTGAAATAGCAGAGATCGGCTTTTTTGATCCATACAACTTGCCGTCGCCGATTGCAGCAAACACGAGGCTTCGCATTCAAGATGCAGCCGACTCAGTTCTTGGAGTCTTGCGCGTGCTAGAAGCCGCCTAGCCACCTAAGGTGCCTTCGAGAAATCAGCACGACAACCAGCTCATTCTTTGAGCACGGTATGTTGCTCCGGACGTGTCGCGCCCCTTCTATGTTTCTCTACCAATCTACTTCGGCGATTTACCTGTCCCTCTGCAGTACCCGCACTTGCCAGGCTTATTGAAGTCGCAAGCACCGCATGACTGGCCATTGATCTCCTTCGTTCCCTTGCATACCTGACAAATTGTGGTCCCTTTGCATGCGCCGCAAGCAGACATATCAAATCCCTGATTAAATGGCACGAATTGTCGGGTGGAAGCGTCCGGAAAGGCTGCTGGTGATTTCTGCTGATCGCTCCCCGACGTCTGTACAGGTACCACGTTGGCAAGAACGGATCGGATCTCTGCGAGCCAGGCTATATCGGATGCATCCAACGGTGCCGCAGCCTCGTAGTATGGAAGATCGGAACGCTGAGAGTGTTCAGATCGCATTATATTAGCTCTAGATGCAAGGTGCCGACAAGGAAGAGGGCACTTCAACGATGTGGTAGGATTGTTCCGAATGTCGCTAAAAAGTCTCCTCAATCACTTGGCGCATATCATATTCTTTTGAACGGTAATCGACCTGAAAATCAAAGTCAACAAAAAACGAAGGTCGATTCAAGGAAGTGCAGTAACTCCGGTCGCCGTACAAAGGTTGAACGTCTTACAGGCCCCCATCGGCAGCTCCGCTAAGTTCTTCAGCCGCCCTGGTGGTCGCTCTTGCACAAGAACGGGAGTTCGCTGAGTTCGTCCACTTTCGACGTCATCCCGGCGTTCGCGACGCTCGGCGATTTGACGTCTGCGAATCGTCGTCGTCCCTTGATCGATGCACCAGACCACATCTGTGGCTCGCTCGTTCTCCGTTGCTCCAAACTCGCGAGTGCTATACGCGCGGCCTCCGACGGCTTCTCACGCTCGTGGTCTGTGCGCTGGGAAAAGAAGTCTGGCCTACTGATGGCGTACGCACGCGGTGCGGTGGTCGCACTGCTGCTCGCCAAAATGCTGAAACGTCGCGTCTTCACGAACCCGGCGTTCGTAGAATCCGTCCAGCGGCAACTCGGCGGGCTGGGTGGCGGACAAAACGGAACGTCCGATTCAAAAGAGTCGAAGCTGCCGTGACGGTCTTCCCTCTTCGGGTGGGACAGTCTCAGTGGGGCGGGCGTTCGCCTCCGTCGTGGTCTGCGATGGAGCTTCTGAGGGTTCGGCTTCGAACAGCGACGAAAGTTCCTCATGGCGAGCATACCGGATGAAGCTGAGGCCATTGAAGCCGGTGCGATAGACGAGCTTCACTTCATCGCGGAGCGTGTCGCCCCACAGTACATATCCGTACAGGTTGCGGAGCGCGAGATTGATCGCCGTCATGCGGACGCACCGCAGGTCGATGTCCTGGCCGAAGTACTCCCAATGTGTTTGCACTTCGGCGACGGCCAAGAGCATTCTTCCACTACCGCAGGCAGGATCGAACACGCGCTTCTTCGATGTCGAGGGGGCTTCGTCCATGTCAGAGCCAACCTGCATTCGGGCCATCATCCGGCAGAGGGGTTCGGGTGTCAGGAATTGCCCCTTCTCGCCATACGTGATTCCACCCTGAAAGAGGTCTCCGAGCACGTCCTTGGTTTCACCGCGTGTCTCCTCCATCGATGCCACAAGACGTCCGAAGAGTTCGGCAATCGAGTCACACCCGCGTTTCCCCTTTTTTCCGTCGGTGTAGGGCTTCACCACGGCGAGGTATTCCTCCTCCATGCGCGGGCGACCCAAGGCGCAGACGGCCATGTGCAAGAAGTCCTCAAACGCTTTGCCGCGACCAACCCCGCCGCGATGTGCGGCTTCATCGAGGATCTTCAGATGCTCGTAGTTCTCCGAGTGAAAGAAGGTCTCCTTGGTCATGAATGCGATGGAAAGAAATCAGAAGAGACACCCTGGCTCGGTGGGTTCTGAGGGGGTGGTCGTGGCGGACGGTGAGGATACCGGTTGCAACTCGGGAGCTACCTGATCCCCCGCTGGCTTACTGGCGGGGTTCTTGATCGCCGCCATCAGCTTCGTCCGTGCGTCATCGAGGGCAGTGAGAAGCATGTTGAGTTGCTCCTGCCCAACAACCGTCATTGCCTCGGCAATTTCCGACACGAGAGCCTCGAAGACGTCGGGCATCACAACGGGCGAGTCGTGTGGTTCCAGTGTGTACGTGCGAAGTTCCAAATGTTCTCGTGCATCCGGTGCGAATGGATCGCGCGCCATGCGGACGAGTCGCGTGTGCTTTAGGGGTCGGCCGCCGGGAATGCCATTCCGCGTGATCCAATTCAAGTCTTCGCGAATGTCGTCGAGAACGTCGATCAGCACACGGACATGCTGCGTGAGGTCTGTCACGGTCTCGTACAGTTGTTCGGTTGGCAACTCCGCCGGTGCTGGTGGGGGTGCGGCCTTTCGAGATGGCATCGACGGAAAGCATAGCGCATGGGGATCACCTCTGCCCAACATCGCCCTGACGCCGTGATGGTCTCACTCCGCATCAAACAAATGACCCCGACCGCAGAAAAGCCCGTGGCCGGGGCAAAACCGAAATCTGGTTGCGAACAATCGATTACTTCTACTTCTTCGTCCCCTTCTTGCTGGACTCCGTTCCCTTCTTTGCCGTTCCTTTTGCATCCTTCGGTTCTGGTTTGTGACTGCCGCCGTTTGCCATCGTGATTCCCCTTTCGTGCGAGTGTTCTCCACAAACAGACTGTAGACGATAGTCTGTCATTCTAACGTCTGTAGCGTAATCGTCTGACAGCGACAACGCTAGTCCTCATGGACGAGAACATTGAGATTCGATTCGGTTTGGCCGTGCGGCGGCATCGCGAGAAGACGGGGCTGTCGCAGGAGGCATTCGCCGACGTTGCGGGCATTCACCGGACCTATGTCAGCTCGATCGAGCGGGGCAAGGTTCAGGTGAGCATTGCGATCGCTCAACAATTGGCGACTGCTCTCCAAGTACCGCTCAGCCGCATCTGGCGCGAACTAGAGCAAGAGGTTCAGATGGATACTTCGGAGACCCGTCGTAAGACCAGGACTTCAAAGACCAAACCAACCTAACCCGACTTCGTAGCGAGAAGCTGTTCGCTCCGGTGGTAGTACTTCCGCAGCGTGTCACGGGATGCGAGGAAAAACACTACCTCAATTACTAGAACACCGGCATCGAACCACGGATTCAGTCCTGCGAAGCCGTAGTACGTGCGATGACAGAGATACGCGATCACTGTGGCAACCTGCATATTCGCGTAGAACTGAAAGTGGCGGTAATGAATGTCGATCAAGAGCGCCAAGGCATCGACATTTCCGTGAAGCTGCGAGAAGTTGAGCTTCGGTGGGGGAAGTCCTGTGGCAGAATGAAGCGTATCAATCACCGCCCAGCGGACGGCACTCACGGTCATGCCTGCGGCAAGTGATGCGACGGTGAGATAGAGAAAACCGCCGAGGGTCGGGGCATCTGGTGGCGTGGCCGCGAACCAATGCTGTAGGACGGGGAAGTACTGACGCAATCCGAGCAGCACCGTCGCACCCGGAACGAGATACGCCACCAGTGGCCCGAAGTTGTCATTGGTCACGCTCTGCATAGTCAATTGCAGCGTAGCATGGGATCAGCCGCATGCGCCACAACTCAATTTTCGCGGCAGATTCAGTGATTGCATTTCTGCCTTCACACGAACCCCGCATCATGTGATGCGGGGTTGTTTGTTGATGGCTCTCTGTGTTGCAGAGAGCCAGAAGAGAGAGCGTCACTTCAGAACGGTACTTCGCCGCTGCCGCTCGGTACGCTGTTGCGGGAGTCGTCGGGCTGCTGGCCGGGAAGCGGCGTCGAGTAGCAGTACTCGATCGCCTTTTGCAGCGCGAACACCAGAGCTGGTAGGTCTGCCGGTCCGTAGGACGACGAGTCCTTCCATTCACTTGCGGTGCGATCGTAGTAACGCCTCGGCGCAATCGTGATCGCACGGAAGTGTCGGGGGCCATCGTCCCCATCAACTTGGTTGAGCCAGATCGCCACAGAGATGCCGCTGTGAACAGGACTGATCTTTTTCTCGGGCGGTTTCCTTTGTGGTGCGGACGATTGCGACGCAGACGATTTCTTGGCCATGACTGATCTCCTGTCGTTGGCAGTTGCGAAGGACCGAAACGCTCTCGATGAGCGCGTCGCGACACGGGTGACGCATTGCCCACGCTGCCCGATAAAATGACGGAGCGCAAGAGTTCTTTGCCCCGCACCGGCAACAGACCCTCGCTGATGTCGATGGCTCGTCGAATCCCGCTTTGGCCAGGAAGCATGATCGGTGAACGATCAAATGCGATCAGTGTCCGATAGCGGAATTGGGCGGGAATAAGCCCACGGCAATCAGCATTCGGCGGTGGCTCATGCGACTGTCGGCATTGATTCGAAGCAATGCCAGCGTGGCCAGGGCGATGGGGGTCTTACCAACGAGTCTCGGACCGATCCACTCGAAGTGATCGTCCCATGAATCAATCCGCGGATTGAACAGCCGGACCAGTTCGTCGGTACCGGGCACGTAGGCCGAGGCATCACTCCCCTTGTGAGAATTGCATTGGGCACAGGCCCAGCAGAGATTCTCCAAGGTGGTCGGCCCTTCGTGTTTCTGGGCACGGATGTGGTCCGCCTCGTGAGGCAACTGCGTGCAGGACTGCGGCATCTGGCAGTACTCGCAGCAATCGTGAGCCCGCTCCCGAAGTTGTGCTCGCAGGGCGGGTGTCATCACGCAGCAGAACCGTTTTGATGAAGCGTGATGCGGGCCTTGGCCTGCATCAAATCCAGAAACTCACCGACGCGGAGATAGTTGTCCAGCGTCTGTTTCTCCGCCGGTGTGATCGTGCCTGCGTTGTTCTTCTGAAGCAGTTCTCGCATCCGGTTGGTCGCATCGTCATTGAAGCGGAGCGATAGCAATTCCTCAGCCACCTGCGGGCTGAGAGTCGCGCGGTTCGGTTCGACAACCTCGGTGAGGATGTCGGCTTCGGTGAGGGTGGTTTCAGTACTCATGCCCCTATCCTATCACGGCTAAGACGGGCGGTCGATCTTTTCTGAGCACAAAGCTCCCCGTGCCATGACACGGGGAGGAGCGTCCTGCTCATCGCTTGGCTCGTTTGCGGGCCTGTTTGACATCAACCAGCACGAAGAGGCAGGTCGTATGGGCAATGTTGCGATGCCACGTCTTGCCCAAGTTTGAGTGGCCAACGGTCGTCGGCGGGATCCCTCGCTTGTCGAGCCAGTCCAATAGTCCCTCGGCCAGTTCTTCAGCGCGATCCCAGTCTTTGACCAAGCGGGCTTCCAACATTTCCGTCCAAGCAACGTGCGGGTCCATACGATGCGTCCTCAATGCGGGCGTGTGAACGAGCGAAACGCTCGGAGTCCTGCTCCACGCGGAACAGGGTTCGACCGTAGCGCGGCGACCGACACGGCGCAAGCCGCACCACTCGACGTGTGGAGCGGTCGGAAAATGGGACGCCTCAAGAGAAAGTAGAGGCACGACTTGTTTGTCCGTGTCGTTGGCGGGAGACTTGGCGGATGACGGAACCGCGCTTTGGATTCAGCCGTGGCGGGGGCAGGGTGGTCATCGAGAACGTGTGCGGGGTGCCTTCGACCAAGAGGCGAAAATAGCCGTGATACTTGGGAATCCGCATCAAGTCCTCAGGGGTGAGGCCCTCGCCGAGCAGTTCCGTGAGGACGTTGGCATCGCGGGGGCCGACGGTCATGCACAGCGTCGAACCGCAGTTGCCTAGCACTCCGGCCAGCGTAGCAGGGTCGAGTTGCTCCAAGAGTTGCGTGGAAAGGACGTAGCTCGTGCGATACTTCCTCGATTCGGCGAGGGCATCGGCCATCGTGGTATTTCCGGCCGAGAGATAGGAATGAAACTCGTCGATCACGACGACAGTATCGGGGCGTTCCTCTTCCTGGACATCGGCTCGGCTCATCGCGGCGACTTGCAGGCTGGAGAGCAGCAGCGATCCGAGTAACGTCGAGACGTCGTGCCCAACTGTTCCCTTCGACAGATTGCAGAGCAGAATCTGCGACCGGTCGAGAATCGGCCGGAGTTGAATCCCCTTCTCCGTCGCCCCGAGGATGGCCTGTAACCGTTCATTGGTGGTGAAAGCCCCGAGCTTGTTTTGCAGGCTGGCGAGATACTGCGTGCGATCCCGTTCGAGCCAGCGGTCAAACTCGGTCAGCCAGAACGATTGAACGGCGGGGTTCGTGACTCCGGCCACGACCGACTTCCGGTAGTTCACGTCTGTCAGCAGCCGCTGCACGGCGATGAGCGAGGCGTCGCGGCGGCCAATCAGCGACAAGAGGCTATTGCGGAAGATGTGGAGCAATCGGGGGGCGGTCGCTTCATCGAATCCGAACACGTTCTTGAACGCGGTCAGAACCCCGTCCGCGATCAGGGTCGGATCGCTTCCCGGCGGACCGATCAATGGATTGAAACCGACCGGAAAAGCCCGGTCACTGGCATCGAACAGGATCACGTCATTGGTGCGGCGTGGGGGGACGAACTCCAGGACTTCCTCTATGAGTTGTCCGTGAGGATCGACCAGCACGACTCCTCGATTCTGTTCGATCTGCTGGACGACGACGTTCTGCAGGAAGTTACTTTTGCCGGAACCGGTCTTGCCGACGACGATCAGGTGCCGCCGCAAGTCGTCGAGGTGAATACCGAACTGGTCCCTCTGCTGACGGAACACGACACGACCGAGTAACGTCACGGGTCGATGTCCTGACACGGAAGGCAACCGAAGTGGCGGTTCGACTTCGCGGAAGCGCGATGACTCGACACGGGCAATGGCCCGTTCGGTCTCTGCGAGCGGATGCCAAAGTGATGAGACTTCAGCCGGCGTGAGCAAGAATCCTCGTCGATGTTGGGAACGAGCCGTCGTGATGAAGGCCGCGTCAGTGGTGGCAAACTGCCCGAACGCACCGGCGATCTCCCGGAGTTTGCGGCGGGCGAAGTCCTCGGCTTCGATAGGACCAGTAAGTTCGATCCGCAACCGGCACTCGAAGAGTCGTTCGGTCAGCTTGTCGCTCAGTGGAGGTTCGTGAGCCGAGCGGCTGATCGCTCGAAGCAGCAACCGCGACAAGAGGCGTCGTCCTCGTTGCGGATGCGTTGCGAGAACGAGAAAGCGGTGACGCAGTTCATGCGAGAAGAACCGTCGTGCGGCCTGTCGGTGAATCCGTTCGGCATGTCGAATTGTTCGATGCGAGGCGGGCTTCAGGCCCAATCGAATCGCACACTCAATCCGCCCCGACCGCCCTGATCGCAGGGCCGAAAAGATAGGTCCGAGTGGATCGACAAACCGCCCTCCCACGCTGTCTCGGAACGTGTCCGCTGTACGAAGCGTGAAGACGTCCGGCCTCCAGCAGAGTTCGCTGGCCCAGCAGTGTTGAGAGTGATGCGAGATGGTTTCATCGAGCGGAACGATCGAACTGCCGGGATAAGCGTCAAGCAGTGCTTCGCGGAACAACGCCCGTAATTCATCCGGGCACTCGACCGCCAGTCCGACCTCACCGCGATTCGTCCAGACCTGCAACTCGATCCCCCGCCGTGACGAATCGGCGCTGTGCAACAGTCGCAGCAGCGGCTCGGTGTAGGCCGGGCCTCGTTCGTTGTCCGCCGGTGGTCGTATGGAAAGCCGCATGTGTGAACAAAAGTTTCCCCGCTCCCTTCGACGGAACGCCACTTCGGGAGCGGGCCCGCCGGAACTCGCGCCCGCACCGGTCCCCGCGTCCCGGAACATCCGAGGGTTTTCGGCTCGGTTCCGTCGGGGGTACTGAAGAGACGCCACCTCATTCGGCAACTCTGACGGACGTTTGGCGGGGGAAGCGGGTGTCCGCGCAGTCACGAACGAGCCGGGTCGAGCGAAGTTGATCGAAGGGATGAGTACCTTAGCAGACACCGCCGGTGATCTTCACTTGGCGAGGCCGCTCCTCTGTGGTGGCTCGCGCAATCGGAACGAGTGCCCGCTTGAGGCCGCGATGATCGGTGAGCAACACGGCACGGCACGGGTTGTCGCTGTCCAGATAGTCGTCGAGCGCGACACCGACGAAGACGGTCCGTTGTGGGTTTCGCATGACTCGCCCCGCGAGGTCGAGGATGTGAGTCAGCCGATCCCGGCTGCGGGTGGTGACGAACAACACGAGGTACCGTTGCGGGTCGAGGGCTGCGAACTGCGACTGATGGGTGTCGTAGCCTCGCAGCTTCCGCTCGATCGATTCAACCTCGAGTCGCGATCGGACACGCTCGGTCCCGTTGTCGAGTTCAATGCAGTAATGAAGCAACCGGCCGTCGGACGTGTGCAATTGGAACGCACAGTCCGGCACGACGATGAACCCTCCCGCATCCAGTGTGACGCTGTTCTCACGGGCGAAGTGCCGTACGGCAATCCCCTGCCGATGAGCCGCCACGAATGTCTGTACGAGGAAATCTCCCAGGCAGCGTGTGTGATGATGATGTCCGGGCGCGATCGCCTCGAAGAACCGCCTCGAGGGAAGTGTCGCCTCATCCCCTTGAAGCCATTGATAGCCCGGACGAGTTAGCTTCCAGTAATGCGGTGCCCCTCCGCGTCCGACTGTTGCCAGTGGCCAACTTTGCAAAAGCCCCGCCTCCCGCAGTTGCTGCAAACGACGACGAAGCAACCGTTCCTGGGTAAACGGTTCGGCGAGTGTGGCACTCAGCCGGAACAACTGGTCGGTCGTAAACGGATGCCGGTCGATGGCCTCGAAGAGGGCCACGTCACGCGGCGTGATCTGACACCAGTGGCCGTGACTGCGGGAGATTCGCGTTGGCATCGTTCGTCAGGCAGTGTAGCGTGCAACGGGAACTCTCCCGATCAGTTCCGCTTGCACCGTGAACCAAAAGCGTGGCTACATCGACGGCGTGGACAACCTCATCGCGCAGACTTCCGTCGAGCAGGTGCTGAGTTATTTTCAGCAGCCACCCCCCTCGAAGGCCACCGGCGAACATCGAATGCCGTGCGTCTTCAACGAAGGCTGCAACGACAGCAGCTATGGGGCACTCACCGTCAATCTGTCCGATCCCGCTCGCGTGATTTACTGCCACGTCTGCCAAGTGCGTGGCAACCTGCTGACGCTGATTCATGGCTTGACCCACCATCGCCCGCCGACCGGTGGCCGACTGCGGGGTGACGAGTTCAAAGCGGCCGTCGCGATGCTGCAACAGATTCGAGGCGGTGCCCAGCCGGAGAGTTCGTCCGCAGTGAATCCGCCCATTCAAGCGGAGATGTCGCCGACTCCCCCGCTGGTCACTGCCCCCGAAGAACCGATGACAGCAAACATTCCGCTGAAGGATCAAGAGAAGACGCGGGGCCTCGTCAATCTGTGGGAAGACCTCGTCGTCGAAGTCGAGGAGATGTCCCCCGCTGCCGCGTCCTATTTCCGAGAGCGTCCGTGGCTCTCGCCCGAAGTCTGCCGTCAGTGGAAAATGGGCTACCTCCCCCGTGATGGACGGAGCCTCCTGCGAGGTCTGATCGTGTACGCCCATACGAACGAAGCGGGCGACATCCTCAGCTACTCGGGCCGCGATCCGGCCTTCGCCGACAAGTGGAACGAATGGATTCGCGCGGGCCGTCCCGGGAAAACTCGCCCCATGAAACACCGCTACGTGAAGGGCTATCACAAGGGTCTCGAACTGTACGGTCAATCGGTCCATCGCCTACAGGACCGCCGCCTCAGAGAGTCGCTCGATCACATCGGCTTGGTCGTCGTCGAGGGAATGAACGATGTCATCCGTCTCAACGAACTCGGTGCTGCGGCCGTCGGTATCTGCTCGAATCAGACCACAGACGAACAGCTTGAAAAACTGACCCGCTTCGCCCGCGGCGTCGCCAGCGGTCGCGTAGTTCTACTGCCCGACAACGACGAGGAAGGAGAAACCGGCTTCAAGGATCTGCTCTGGTCCCTCGCCGAGCGGAGCCTCGATGTCCGCCTCGCCTGGTCTCGCCGATCCCACGGCGGCCAGTTCGACGGTCGACAACCCGAAGACCTCACGCCTGATGATTGGCAGAGCCTGCTCACCAATCTCGCCCGGCCCCGCTGAACCGTCCCGTTCCTTTCTTTGAGGAGTGAGCCATTCATCGAAGCGTCCGTCACCATCGTCGTCCGTCTCGGGCCGTCAAGGCCCCTCAGAGCAGTCACGGTGTGAGTCGGCTAACCCACCCATCCGAGCTTCCGCCGCAGCAGTCGCGGGGTCTTTCCGTGTCACGGCGTGGGGTCATATCGAGGGGGCGTAACTCAGCGGCGGTGCCTCCCGGCACGGGGAGCGGCGTGCGGCACACCGTCGCGGCTCTGCTTCAGAGGCCGCGACCCCCGAGGTTACGCAGCTGCTCCGTCGGCGTTGTCGGAAGCTCGGGGGTCGCGGGCGATAGCCTCGCGACGGTGTGCCCTCATCGAGGGGAACTTCTTCGCTCCGCGAAGGGTAGTCCGTGTCGTCTCCGACGATCCGGGGTGCGATCCCCTGTCCGATCCGGCCCGGGATCACTTTTCGCTCCGGTCGAGTGTTCAACCTGTCCTTCTGTTTGAGGTGTCCCGTGTTCGCTCCGCGAACACTCCCTTGTCGTTCGTCGTTCGTAATGTTTCTGACAAGCAGCGGCCTCGGGCCGCTCCACTTTGTTTTCAATAACTTTGATTCAATACCTTTGGCGTAGCCAAGCGTTTCGGTGTCGTTCGCCAATTCAGTCGTCAATGTTCGACAGAATCGAGGTTTGCCTGAGATGGAATCCTTCAAAAAGGTGACGCCAACTGCGGGTCGTCGGCTGAAATAGGTGACGCCAACTGCGGGAAACGGCATCCAAAATGGTGACGCCAACTGCGGGTGAACGTGTCTCATGACTCGTTCAATGAGGACTGTGGTTCCGCTGCTGAATGAGCTGCGACAACGATGCTGAGGAATCACCCACATACTCGGGATGGTCGGTCCGAAACTGCCTGCTCAAGTGCATCCGAGCAAACCGGTCGGCATTCGACCGAGCCTCTGACTCGTCCTGACCATCCGCCTGCAACTGCTGAAAGAGCCGGGTCATGACTGTCTCAAAAGCATCCCTCGCCTCGCTCTGGAGATACTGCTCGAATGCCGCCTGCTCACTGCCCGACGCCGACCACTGCGGACGATCCGTCTGCTTCGCCCGTTCCTGTTTCTGAAGCTGCCGCCACCAGTCGGGTGGTGTGGTCTTCTGAGCCTTCGCCTGGCGGATGTAGTGCTGAAAGTAGGCGGGCGGAGACTCCTTGATGAGTTTCCGTTCGACCGCCGCGAGCGTGATGTCTGACCATTCGGCGATCAATCGCGGCGGGAACTCCCTCAGTATCCGCCGGATCGTCGCCCGGTCGAAGCCGATCTTCTCCAACGGTTCCACGAGCGGCGATTCATCCGCTGAGAATGTGACTTGGGGCTGCATCACCCGCTCAAAATACACCCCGCGAGGAAACTGCACCACATGTACTCCCTTCGCGCGCTTCGTGAACAGGCCTCGGACCGAAGTGATGCCGGGCGGCAAGCGGATGATCTCCTGGTCGAGTAGCGTCTGAGCCACCCGGACGAGTTTTTGTTTGATCTCCTTGGTCGCCAACGACTCGGCAAACCCGAGCGTGTTGACCCCCAACTGACGCAACTCGAACGCCGGAGAATGATCGTTCCGCCAGAACATCTTCGACAACAGCAGGAACATTCGTCGCGACGCGACATCGAGCTGCCGGTACGTGCCGAAGTCAAACGTGAAACTTCCCGCGACGGCTTCACAGAAGCGAAACCATTGGGCATCCCACACGAAGTGCCACGCCCGCGACGACGTGTCATCCAACGGCAGGCTGTACTTCAGCAGACCAAAGGCGACCTGACGATGTTCCCCCCGCAACGGGTCGTAGAAGTGGTCGCTCTCGTACACCACGCCCGCCAATCTCCGGATCGCATCGCGAAACAACTGATACCGACTCCCCTGTTCCTGCCCGGCGTCTACCAGTCCAAGTTGCTTCAGGCACCAGTGCGGCGTGGCATAGAAGTCGGCAGACGGTTCTGGTTGAGCAAACGTCAGTGCGAGCAACCCGTACAGATACAACTCATCATTCGGCGACAGCCCGAACGGACAGGCCACGTTCGCCGTGGCCATCTTGCGATTCCGATGCCGGTCTGTGAAGTCGTAGCGGACCTGATGCAAACTTCCCGCCTGTAACGCCTGAGACGCATCCAAAGGGCACAGGGCATGCTCCACGAGCGTCTGCTGAGCCAGTCCGCTCCCCTTCCGCGTCGGTGAGCGTTTTGGGGTGGGCCGATGTGGAGTGATGATCGGCGTCATGCGGAGCTACTTGGAACTGCGAAACAGTCGCGACCACATTCCCCTTCGCTTTGGATTCTTCTCAGACTTTTCCCGTGATTTCGCGACCGATTGCTTGGCAGGCTTTGGAGACGGCGAGGGCATCACGCTCTCTGTCCGATCATTCGATTCCACGAACGATTCCGCTGCCGCTGGTTTCGGTGCAGCAATCACTAAGCGCTGCTGCAATTCCCGCATCAAGACATTCGATTCCCGCATTCGCTCATTGAGACTAATTATCTGATCGTCCTTGCGATCAAGCTGCTTCTCCAGTGTCCGCAACTGCTCATCCTTGCTCCGAAGCTGCTCCTGCAACACCTGCATCACCAACTCGACCGGCGTGGTGACCGGTCCCCCAGCCGCCGCTCCCCCACTCTCGGCCGGATCGTCCTGCGGGAATCGCCTCAACAACAACTGCCGGTCGATCTTCCAAGCATACGGCTCCTTAGCTGTCTTCCGCCGCTCCACCTCGTCCACAGACGGCAGGATGAACGGGCGGTCGATATGCTGCGGATCGCCCGTGATCTCCCGCAACAATCGCTTGATCGTCGATTCCGACTTCCCGGTGAACTGCCGAGCCTCGCTGACACTGAGATGCTGATCCATAGGGTGGAAGAGGGGACACTCCCACCGTAGCGCACCCCTCCATCGAACGCAAATTGAACTGACTCCCCACTGACACGGCTCGGTTGAACCGGAGCCAAACAAGGGATGGCACGGACCGTTCAAGAGGGGGGGCATGGCCGGAGTGCAATGCCCATTGAGTAAGGTCCAAAGCGGTTACGTGCCGATTCATCGGACTGGTTCGTGAATGATGTCATGCCCCCACCATGACGATTCGCAACCGGGCGAATTCAGGACGCCGAACCAAGGTCACGACTGGCCGCGGGTCACGCCATGACAGAACGGGGTTCTGGCCATGAAATTCGCCGACGGCAGGGGACTGAATAATCTTTTTGCTCAAGGGCTGAACTAAGTTCCCAGCGGATAATGAAGAGGGGAGTCATCGTACGGTTCAACATTGACTCTCCACGAGGCATGAACCCGATGCGTGAACAAGGGCACGGCCTGCTCAGATGCCGGTCAGCATCGGTTTAGTGACTCGGGTCAGGATGAGTTCCTGTTCCCCCGTGACCAGATTCAGTTTCTGTTTGGAAACTGCGGGAGAGTTAGTCATCCCCCCTGCATCCGTGATCACCTTCTGGGCAATGCAGAGAGGACTTGCAATCCACCACGTTACTGCCTACGTTTCAGCGGATTGCCAAAGCAATTCACTGGTAGATTGCACGGCCATCATCGTCTCCATTTTTTACCGCAGCGTGTCGTCATTGGTGCATTGAAGCTGATGGCTCCGTTGGTGACAGAATTTGCCTCGGCGGCATCACGCTCAGTGGCAGGAATTCGCGGGGACATTCGACTGCCTCCCAGGGTGGGATAGGCATCTCCGTTGCCGCTTGATAGCAATGAACGAGCGGATGTTTCGTCTGATCTTCCAAGACTTGTCGCCCAACTTCGGCCCAGTACGCCCAATGGCGTGGCAGCGGTTGCAATGGATGCTCGCCAGTGCCACGCGCAGGAACGGCGATGAAGCTCTTTGCGGAATAGGGATAGAAGGCACAGCCAAGAGTTTCCGGGGGAGCAGGCCGAAGTGCCGGATCGTCGGGGTGACCGAGTGCCGCGAATAGAACGATCAACTCCCCAGCGCGGTCTCGATTGAAAGGTTTGTGATACGGGCGCGGAAACCATCCAGCCGGCCGCAGAGTACCTTCTTCAAAGCGGATACCGGTTTCTTCCTGTAACTCACGCAAAACCCCATCGCTGGAGCATTCAGTCTCAAAGACCGTACCGCCCGGTAACGTCCATGGATTACCGTCGTACCACGCCTTTGCGTAATCACCAAGTTGCGTAACAAGAACGTGATCAAGATCCTCGTTGAACACCGCAATGAATGACGCAAGAAGCCAGCCTAGATCTCGCCGGACGATATCGGCGGCGCGATCAGCGTCCGCGATGGTTTCCAGCAGAGCTGGATTGAACTGCCCCTGCGAAAGCATCTGGGATGATGGAAGCATGATTGGGATCTTTCGTCTGGCTTTAGAGGATGACCCATGGCACATCGAACGGGTTACTGTGAGTCGGACGCTGTAAGTAAGTCGTGACGATCTTCGCAATCGGGATTTGATGAGCGGAACCGTCGAGAATCTCGGACCCCATCGACACCGCTTCTTCTAGGCTAACAGCTAACCGAGACGCTACCAAGATGCCATCGGGTCCAATCTGCTGTCGGATCGTGAGTGCCAATCCCTCAGCGAACGGTCCTCGCGACATTTCGCTGTGAGCCGATGCACAGAACAACAGAATGACGGACTGTGCCTTGTCGAATCGCCAATGCTGGAGTGTGTTCGTTAGCAATCCGTGCTCATCGGCATGGGCAAGAACTATTACGCCCGCCGTTTTCGGGCGAAAGCCTTGCTTCCGTGGAAGAGCATGAGACTGCTTCAAGAACGCGGAGGTTACAGATTTCAGCCTTTCAGGCTGGGACTCTACAAGCGATTGGACGTCATCAGCGACAAAGATCGTGAAGTCGGTTCGGGGAATCTGCGTCTGGAGCGCCTTCAATGGATTCATCTTGTACGTTGTGAAGATGAATCCATCTCGCGGTAATTCCACTAGCGGCGGATTCGATTCGTCATCCGTCACCCGTTCCGTTAGCAGCCATTCCAGAGGGAGCAGCCATTCCTCAGCCGACTGAGGCGCAACCGTGATGATGGAATCGCACTGTTCACGGCTAATTGGCTGTATGGTCCGCACTGCCCGCTGAACAATGTCAAACGCTTCGTCATACGTTCGTGTGTAGGATGGAGTTTCAACGGACGTTAGCAGGTGTCTAAGACGGTCCTGTACTCGTGTGAAATAGTCCTCGACGATAAACCAGCCAACACTTGAGACCGTGGGAGAATCGGATGTCCGACCTTCGAATATTCGGACAATCAGCGTGTCGCCGACTGAGCATGCCAAACACAACCGCACCCCTGGCCGAAGGTAGTTGTTCAGTTTGACATCAGAAAGATCCAGCGAATGCCCCGGTGCAATGTTTCGGGTCGCAAAGATGTTCCGCAGGAGCGATTCGAGTTCACTCGTGGTGAGATCAAACTTTGTTGGATCGTAACGCTCTGCGAGACGCGGAACACCAAGCATGAATCTCGCAATCAATTGCTCCCGAACCGCAAGCTCGTCTGACGCCGCGTCTGACGATTCGGGCAGTTTCATGTGTTCGTGCCGCAAGAAGAGCAGACGTCGCTGAGACTTTTGCTTGGCAGCTACATCCGCACCGGGACGATCGAGGATGGCGAATGCGCGTTCACAATGAACAAGCGCCCGTTCTTGGAAGGCTTCAGCCTGTTCACACAATTGGGCACCATCAGCTGGGTGGCCTTCGGCAATTGATTTACGGGCTTCAGATAGAGCATCCAATGAACGATCGATGTACAAGTCAGAAAGCAGGTACTCACACATTCCTTCGTGGCTGTCGTCACGGCCCCGGTCGATCCCCATCTGGTAATAACGTTCGGCCTCGTCGCGGGACTCCTGCGTGTGGAGTCGGCGAAGACTAAGCGCAAGATCGACTCGGATGTTGTCTAAGATGTTATCGACATCGCCACCCAGTGCTCGATAGTGCTGACTTTGAGAGACGATCTGGTCGCCGAGGGAAATCGCTTCGTTGATGCGTCCTTCGCGCCGGAGGAGTTCGATCTTTGCCCGCTTCGCGAGCAACTCGATATCGGTACGGCGAACCTGCCCGGCAATGACTAGCGCTTGGTCGATCAGGCTGGAAGCAGTCTCCGGAACTTTGTCGGGGAAGTTCGAGGCAACTCGTGCAAGATAGACTAGGATTTGCGCGACGCGAGGTTTTAGCCCAATCTTTTCCGCAGCGACAAGGGCACGGCGGAAAGCTCGAACGCCTTCCGGCAAATCACGCTTCACATACCACAAGTGCCGCCCAAGAAGATAAAACGCATCGGCAACGCGACGGTCGTCCGTTCCGGCGAGCCGTGTGAGTTCAACAACTCGATCAGCAACTCCTTCGTGCGTCTTCTTCAACGACGTGTGGGCCAGAACCTCGATCAGGGCTCGCTCGTAGGCGTCTTTGATCAAGCGCACCACTGACTTCAAGAATCGGTCCAGATCCCCATCACCGTGTTCCCACAATGCGACAAGCTTCTTGGCCATCTGCTCTGGGAGAAAATCGGCGAGTTCAAGCACGACGTCCTTACCGAGCGACAAGGGGTTTGACGCTTGTGCGGATATCCGGTGACGACTTGGTTCAGAAACTTCCATACTGGCATTGTGCAAAAGTAGGCTACGGATTTCGCCAGCCAAGAGGGGCTCATTGAGGACCATCATCAGCCCGATGTCGTCATCCTGAAGTGGCAAGCCCGTTTCATCGAAAAGACTGTCGCGGTCAAACGGGCCGACATGGGCCTTCGTGGCGTCGACGGCATTGGGCATCGCCTCAATAACTCGGTCTTCGCGCTGAAGTTCGAGACTCAGCGGAGATGTACCGTCAGCGCCGCGAACATTGAATCGTTTCCGTGCCGGATCGTAACTCAGCGACCAGCGCCGTCGTCGGAGAGTGGCGGTTTCCTCACCGATGGCGTGTATTTCGAGCGTGATCTCGACACCCGTGGTAGTGTGAGTCGCCTCTGAAGTCCGAACCTTGGTTCTACCCCCCAGTAGCATCCGCTCTTCACTAAAAATCGCGGCCGACTGTCGCTCCACGAGAAGGTCATCGACCGGCACTTTCAGGACCGGTGCCAAGAAGCCGGCAACCTCGGCGCTCAACATGACGCGGCCGCGTTCGTAACTGTAGATTGCCGCAGTGGAGAGCTTGAACTTGCCGCCGGAACGTGCTTCGGCCTGTCTTAGAAGTTCTTGCGCTTTCAGGCCGGCCCGCTCACGCGCTTGGCGTAATGCACGCCCACGCTCCGCTCGAAGTTGCAGTTCGTTCATGGGAACCTCATCGAACTTGAGAGTATTTCCTCCCTGTTGGACAACCGCAAGCCGGGTAATGACTCGAGGCGATTTTACCGTCAGAATCAGGATACTCAGCCGTCATCCCCCCCGCCATCCGCAGCGATCGTATCCGCTGATGTTCTTCAAAATCAGAAATCAGTTGACGTCATACTTGACACAGCTTGTCCAGACCGGATAATCGCTACGACTCAACTTCTCGCGGTAGGATCCGCGGCTTTTGGACACCCGCAGATCTCTCGGCAATTCATGGATGACGCGCTGGGCAGGCTCATGAAGGCCTGACAGTATGACGAATCCCGCCCCAAAAAAGCCGTCTAACATAGCGCGACCTTCCAGCGAGGGTGTCGCGATCTTGAAAGACCGGGCGCTCATCGAAGTGAGAAACTCGATCATCCCGCCCAACGGCGATGCATCGGATGATCGCACAGTGGACAGCGCGGAGTCCGCTGATCCACGCGTACAGGCAGCTACGGTTTGCTTTGGGCCAACCCTGCACCACGTTCAGGTCGGCAATGTGCCGACGGAAAGCACCATCCTCTCTCACAGCGAAAGGAATCACCCCACCAGCAATTACCTCACCCTTCAGCGCCAGCGGCGGTGCGAACAACCCAGTATGTGCCGTAGTAATGAAGTGACCCCCGAGGTTCTAGGAAAACCTCGGAGGTCGGAGTGCAGCCAAACGCTAAGTCTCACTGCAAAGGCAGTTTACGCCGAAGCAGTAAGACGGTCAAGATCAATTTTCGACCTTTCCCTGTTTCTGTTTCGGAGTAATCGTAATTATGGAAACATCAAACGTCCTCGGCGCTGTCGAGGAAGACGACTTTTTTAGTGTAGCTGATGGCGAAGCCCAGTATTTTCGGTGGGTCGATGCGATCCATCCTACCGATCTCGAAGATTTGCTTGCAGGTCGATGCATCGGACTTGGGGTCAAAAACTGGTTTGAACCCGATCTGTGTGCCGCCAAAGCCGAGATCATCAAAAGCCATCCTCTCATCGGTGGCTATTCCGTGGATCACGAGTTGAAGAGGCTGGGAACCAGCTTCTATGACACCGCGAATGATCCAGCTCTGTTGGAGGCGTATTTCGCCCACGCTTTCGAGACGATGCGGGAGATGCGTCGGCTCTGGCATCCATATCTTTCGCCGATCGATGAAATGCGGCTTGAGCTTCAAGAAGTGTGGGCATCCGGCGGTGCTATTGCAGAAATCGGCGGTCGACAAATGCTCGCCGGTACTGCGCGCATTTTCGGCGAGAAACCAGTCGAGGCGCACGTCGATTCGCTGGGGTTCGATGCCTCTAGGTTTGCTGATGCGCCACGACTCGTCAGCCAGATCTCTTGCAACACATATTTGGAAGTTGCACCGGTCGGTGGTGAGCTGGTGATCTGGCCAAATCGCGTCGAAACAGCCGAGCAAGAGGCCGCATTGCGGTTGCCAGGACATAACTACGCGCTCGACGAGTCGTTACTTGGAGAGCCTGCTGTCGAAGTCAAGCCAATTCCTGGCATGGCGATCCTATTCGACACGCGATGTCCACACGCTGTCAGAGCGTCTTCGGGCCCACGGGTTTCGATGAGTCTCTTCGCAGGCTGGCGTGGGGATCATCGTTCCCCGCTTGTTTTCTGGAATTGAGTTCGAGAGCCGAACAGGGGATGCGGCACGTTGCCGCATCCCCTCCGGCCGTCTCGGCCGTGATTCCTCTGCCCATTCACTCCTAGATCGGAGACCTGTCCATGACGAAACTGCTTTATCTTGCCAATGGCGAAATCCTCTCCTGCACGGCAACAGTGCAAAACATCAGTCGTGATGATCGCGGACCATTCTGCGTGTTGGACCAAACCGTGGCCCACAAAAAGGGCGGTGGCCAAAAGGGGGATCAAGGTGACATCGGGGGCGTCCAGTTCCTCGATGTCGCACTGGTCGATGGTGAAATCCGACACTACCTCGCGGTGCTTCCGCACTTCGCGATCGGCGATCAGGTTGTTGTGACACCCGACCAAGCGTGGAGGAAACGGAATTCACGATACCACAGCGGCGGTCACGCGATGGCGGCAATCGTAGATGCAAACTATCCCGAATTGGTCGCTGTCGCTGGTCATCATTATAAGGGAGAAGCCCGCGTCGAATTCAACGGCACCCTTACGGGGGACGGTGCGACGTTCATTGCGCGAATCTCGGAATTGCTCGCCGAAGCCGTTGATGCTGATTTGCCGATCCGCATCGTGGGAGATCCGTTTGCCTCGCGAGCCATTCAGATTGGCGACTATCCACCGGTTCCGTGCGGTGGCACACACGTGGCAAGTACAGGTCAGTTAGGGAAGTTGCTCATTCGCAGTGTGAAAGTGAAGGACGGTAAGACTCGCGTCAGCTACGACGTGGTGGAGGAATAAGTCATGCAGATGATCATGCCGACAGCCATCGACGCAAGGTCCACAACATGCGAATCGGTGGTGAAAGAGATTGTACCCCGTGGTTGCGGTTTTGAAGACGACGCACCGAGCGTGGTGCTTTTGGCGACGAATCTATTGCCAGAATCACTTCAGCGTTCGGGAGACAGTGGCTCGATCAACTCAGTGCGTGTCACCAGCGTCTATCGTTGCCGTGATGGGCAACTGCATCACCGGTTACACCCGGATGCACTGTGTCCGTCACCGGGGCAACGTGTCGTCGTTCGCGTTGATGCGGTGCGCCGCCAGCGTATTGAATGGGTGGTCTGCACTGGCCGCCTGATTGAACGCTTGGCGGGGGAAGGCATGGATGGTCTTGCTGTGGTTGAAACGCACCTTTGCGTTGATGCCGCTCGCGTCGAATTCGGGGCACCCGAACTGTTGCCGGAGCCGCAGGACTTCGCGAGGTGGTTGGACCGTCGTATCCAGAATGCCATCGCCAATGATCTTCCCGTGCGAACTCAATTTGCCGAGCTCGGGAATTATCGGCGAGTTCAGATCGGCGATGGACCGCAGTTTTCTTGTGATGGGCCGTACCCGGCGAGCATCGGCTTGCTTGGGAAAGTGTCCATCGGACCGGTCTTCGTGCGCGGTGGCCGACTCATCGTCCGGTATTCCGAACCGGCATAGACAGCATCATGGCCGTAATGGGGTGAAAGCCCAGAAAGGAGGTCGATCGACAACGGGGAATGAGAATGGCGTTCGCGGCGACGCAAGCACTTATCTGGCCGTAAATTGGCCGCTGGGGTGGTAGCACACCCCAGCGGGCCGTAGCAAGGGTGAGGTCAAACACCCGACGCACGTGGAGGCCAATGCTGGCATCCACGGGCATTTTGCCTCTAAGGCGTCGGGAGCTCAAGCATTTTTTGAGGAAAGTCTGCTGATGTCCATAACAATCAAAACCAATTCGTCTTTGTTGGTCGGAGCCTTGCGTCACCACGGGGTGTGCATGGTTGCTCTGATCGTGGCCATGTTTTCTGGAGTATCGACTGCCAACGCGGTCGACTGGAAAGCTGACGCCAGTTGCTGGCAAATTCTCACTAACAGCCAAAACTACGCGGTATGGAGTTCCAGCGCGAACTATCTCCGGTGGGATAAAGGCGGTGTGCCTCTGGACAAGGCGATCCGAAAATTCAAGGGATTGCCCGCGACTGGTGCCAACCTCTACGGCTGTGCTCAATCTGTTACGCTGTCGGGTAAGGTGGCGGGAACGCGCACACCCGACGGACAATGTGTCGCGCTGATTCGGTCGGTGACCAAGATCCCCGCTACGGGGAATTGGAAACGCGGTGTAAATGTGATGAATCCCGGCGCTGGCAAGATCGTTGTGCCCGGAATGGTAATCGCTCGCTTTCAATGGTCACCGAACGCTGGTCGCTACGTCTACAACGGCGGGCATACCATGTTGTTCGGCGGCTATCGCAGCCAGAGTGCCGGTGGCGGGATCATGGCCTATGACTGCAACTTTTTCGGCTTCAACACGACTCAGCAGATTTCAGTGCATAGCTTCCTGCCAAGCGGCACTGGCGTCGCAAATCCTTATGAGTATTTCGTGGTGGTGACGGATTAGTCATTGTCACGGTGCATCAAGATGTCTGGCTGGCTGGCTGGGAGTGATCCCAGCCAGCCTTTTTTGTCCTGCATTTGCGAGTATCTTCAAGAACAAGTCGGCCAACAGCAGATCAGCGACCTCATGAAGTGGTACGGGATGCCCGTGGTCAGGCCGCCTTCCGTTGAAATGATTTTTACCAGTCCGCCCTCGTGGGGCCGAACATTGATCAGTTCACAGTCGAGCTTTGTTACTTCTTCCTGCAGCTTGCGAATCACGGGAGCGAGCCGCGGTGTCGGTTTCCATGACGCTATCAATGCTCAACGATCCACGGACATTCGCGCAAGAAAACTTCCTGCTCGAGTCCTTTCCGATGCGCATCAAAGAGGCCCACCATTCGGCGAACGTGTGGATCAGATACTCGGCAGCGTAATCGATCAAGGTATTTCGTCTGGCGAGTAATGAGCGCCCGCTTGCCACGTTTAGGCAGGAGTTCGTCAATCTCACTAGGAGCGTAGCTTACGACACGACCGCGACATGCGTCGGCCAGCCGAACATATTCGCAGACGCCCACAGGGTCATAATCGCCCCAGTGCGTGATCCGGCATAGCGCCATTGGGGGGGATGCCAGCCACTCGATCAAGCGGGCCGACATATTGCCGCTGGCAAACACTGCCAACCCGACGTCTGGAAATACCCTCTCGTGCTGCCAGAACGCGTCGGCGTTCTCGACAACGGCGATGTCACCGACGAAGCCCCACCGTTTCTCAGACGAGAGCGTCACTCCAGCTCCCCCGGCCTCGGCCGTCAATTGGCTCACGGAGATTGACACTTCGCTGTCGGCGGATCGAATTTCAACGTCTGGCTTCACAGAGCGGACAAAAAGTCCTTGCCCGATACTATGACGAATCACCTTTGCATCACCGAGCATTGCGACTGCGGTTGCGCGATCAGGAATTGTGGTCACATCAACATCGAGTCCCCCTGGAGGCAGGCGGGCTGCAACGAATTGGTGGAAAGCCTGCTCGCCCGCGACGCGAAGAACGATCCCCCGGCCGCTCCTGCCACGAGAGTACTCGACCGCGCCGCATGTCTGCAAAGATTCGATCAGATCATCGCAGCTCTTGGGAATCGACGATCTCTGCAGGCCCTGAGTCTGAGCATCGCGCAAACGCCGCAGAAATCGTCGCTGGATCTCATTCACGGTTGACTTCCACCGGCTGAGCGCGACGTCGAGCATGGTAGGTTTTATAGCTGTCGATGAAGAACCGCCCGCTCGATTCCTGACCAAGGCTGTAGACGGTCACTTCCGGGTGCGCCAAGGGCTCAAGATGCAACCGCGGATCTGCCGTAATGGGAATGATTCCCCTCGATACTGCCATTGCGGCCGTGGCTTCGAGGTTTCGGTCATCGAGCTCGCCTAGGCCGTCGATATAAAAATGCAGTCGGTATTTATCGCTGCCGGCAATTGCGCGGACCAGCTGAATGAAGATCATCGCTTTGACGGTCATACCCGTTCCTGTACTCCCGATGTCATCCAGAGATGCGGATTGATGCCACGTTCCGTCTGTCGCCTGCGTGTGTATCCGCAGCTCAAACAATGATTCTAGTTCGATCGGCTCATTTCGATCAATCATCTGTCGCAGCCGCTTCTTGTTGATGTCCCAAGCGCCCCTATCCTGAAACAGACCGTCCTGGCTCGACAGGGCCTCTACTGCCGAATACGTGTCACGTGCTTCTTCAACTTTGATTTGGACGGCGAGCAGATTGCTGACCTGGTAAGTTTTCAGACCTCGATTGATGCGTTCCACAGCCATCTTGATACTGCTAACCGCAGTCACGATCGCCTTCAGCCTGGCTCCCAGCGTCGTGAACAATGAGTCCCAACTCCTCTCCGTCGCCGACTCCAACTGCGGCAGGGAATCACGGGCTTCGATCAGCGACTCCCATTCTTCGTCTTCGTCGCTGAAATACCGCTGCTGCGCCTCGAACTGCCGTGATTTTTCCGCAATGATCTTCTGATGTTCTTGCAGTCGTAACCGGCTGGTACCAATCCCCCGGAGGTCGGTAGTCGAATTCACTAGCTTTCTAATTACTGACTCAAGAAATCGCGTCAGAGACCGTGGCTGAGCGGCATCATCGTGTGTCCGATCATGGACAAGAGTTGAAGACAAATCGTGAAGACCGAGCGGCTTTGCTTCCCCTCGAAACTCCTGTGCAACCGCTGATAATCGCTCTCTTTGTTGATTCAGCAATCCAAGTTCGTGTTGAATGCCAGCAATATGCGTGCTCAGGGTCTTTAGACTTTGCTCCAAGTCTGCAATTTCTTGCCGAATATCAGCGACCTTCTGCACAGCCGCATCTAACTCTTTTTTCAGATCGTCTCGCTTGGTCCAGGCGTCTAAATAGACGTCATACTCAGCCAGTTCGCGGCGAAGTTCCTCGTGTTCGCGTTTGAGAGTCCCGAGCGTCGTACACGCCCTGTCCTGGTCCTCTGCAATGTTCAGACGGGCGAGTTGTTCACGCAATTCTTCCTCATGGAGTGTGATCTGATCTTGTAAGGTTTTAGGATCATGCATGAAGTGCGAGTCCGGTCCTGTAACTGAGGAGGTGTCCGCCGTGATCAAATCGTCGACGTAGTTTCCGTCGGTGATATGATTCGCAATCGCCCGAATGCGATCCGCAGTGGCGCTCAGGTTCTTGAATGTGATGGTGTCGCCAACGATCAACTTCAAGAGATCTGGATTAGCGATGCGAAAAGCAGAATCGAGCTCGATGTCTGCAACGCCCACTCGACGAAGCTCGGCAATGGCCGTCTTTTCCCACTGCTCGCAGACTTTGCGGTTGATTGAGACTTGTTTCGTCAGGGTCGCAACCTGACGGCGCATCGCATCGAGGTCAAGCTTCTTAGCTTGCTCAAGGTGCCTTTCCTGCTCTGCAATGTCGGCTGCCTTGCGTTCCGCGTTTGAGCGCATCCCCTTGACGAAGGCGGCAGAATACGCCGACCACCTCTTGTGGTCTTCTTGAAGTTTCTGCCAAGTTTGCTCGACCGTTTCTGCTTCCAGCCCGCGCTTTCCGAGAGTTGTCAGCAATGTATCCTTCTTCGTACCGAGTTGTTCTCGTTCAGATTCAGCGCGTTGAGCATCGGCATTGAGGCGACACTCTTCAGCCGAGACGAACTCGTAGACTCGTCTGACATCGCTCCACAAAGGGGCTGCGAGCGCCGCGAGCTTGTCACTCAGCACGCGGATTTCGAGCCGCAGTTCCTTCCCACGGTCGATCTCATCGGCAACAGCGCGGATGAAGAGAAGCTGATGTTCAGCGCGCTCGGCACGGTCGAACTCATCCTTGTATTCTGCAGCGACGTCGATCTTACGCTCACCAATCTCGCGGGCATGGGATTCAATGATCAACTGCCTCAAGGTGCGAGCATTAGCATTGGACAGCGACAAAAGTCGCACGTACACATCACGAAATGCCAGGTATTCATCGCGACGGCGAAGCGGCAGAATGCTCAGTCGCGGAATCGGCTTGCCGTCATCGGGCGGCAAATTTCCCGCCAGCACCTGCCAGAGATCCGCATTCTTGACCCGCGCCAGATGCCGATCGGCAAGTCGGGTTTTCACCGCATCGAAATCGAGGATCTCACCATCGTTCACGAAGTCGGCCTGTTGGAATTCTCCGTCGTAGACGTATCGTTCAAAGTGGCCATCCCGCAAGGTACTCAACCCTCGGACAAGCATGCTCTGAATACCCGATGTCGTGAGGCACTCAAAGACCAAATAAGAGCGATCTTCGCCAAAGTAGTGCTTCCGCGTGTCCTCGTGAGTTCGCCGACCAAACCTCATCTTGCTGAAGTCGTCGATGTACAGGAATTGGAGCGCATTGACCAACGTCGACTTGCCGCGATTGTTTGGTGCAGCCAGGTGAACTGGTCTGCTCAAATCGATGTTTGCGTACAGGTAGTTGCCGCTGTTGAGCGCAACAAGCCGGCGGACGCCGTAATGCGTCATAGTGTGCCCTCCTCGGACAGTTCTTCAGTGTCGGGTTCCCGCTCCGAGTCACTCTGCTCACCGTTGAAGGCGGACTGCCGGCCCGTCTCTGGAATGTCCTGCGATGCCGGCGGGGACTTCCAATCCTCCTCGGCAAACTGCATGCAGAGATCGACAAACCGATAAACAGGGGGGCGAAACCGAAAGCCGTCGGGGTCGGTCATTTCCAAGATCCCATACCGGGACATCGGGCGAAACACTTTTTCGTGCAATGTATCTGGCGTTACCCCAACCGCATAAAGCAAGCTTCGACGCTGCGCAGTCTGAAAGTGGGGCAGGTCGTTGACCTGAAAACTCCGAGTCAGCAACCTCCGCTCCCAGGCTCGGTCCGCGTCTCGAAACTTCTTGTCCTCCAGATCCTGAAGTAAAATCAACATAAACAAAGTAATGCCCTGCAGACGTTGCGTGGAGAGTGAGTTGTCACCCTTGAAGTAATAAAACCCCTGCCCATGATGGACTAACTCGTAGCCCAACCCGCGAAACAACCACTGATACAGCTCTTCGTTGCGTTCCAGATCACGGTAGTCGGCAACGTCATCGCGACAGATGTGCCTTCCACTTCTAAGCGACCGGAACACCCCAGCGAGCCTCTCGGGTAGGGTGTCCGTCGTGCGGGGCAATGTTTGTGTTTCCATCGGCCTTTCCCTTCCAAATCCAACGCGCTGCATTTACCACAAGTTCGCGACGCTCATAGTCGATTCGTACTTCCGTGTGTCGAACCTGATTTGGTCGGCTCTCTAGAACCGCATGAAACAATCGCACCGCAGCATCAAGATCAAGCTCCTCGCACGAGTCCAATACCCAAGCGAGCAAATCGTCAATTGACTCGATTAAGTCTAAGCGGTCAATGACGTCGTCCGACGTAATGGGAATCTCCAAAACCCTAGGTGTCACCATTGTAATGCGCGGCAGCGGCGCGCGACTCCTGGCTTGCAATGCTACTTGCAAGAAGCGGCCAATTGCCAAGTCGCTGCACAGAGTGCCATCTCGTTCCTCGATGATGGCAAGGCAATGTTCTAAGCCCAGCAAATGCCACTGTTGCAGTCGAATCGCGTCGAGGGCGCGATTGACACCCTTAGCAATCCGCGACTCGCGCGCCGCTGCCTCGCAAAGCGGTGCCAACTCGCGTCGCGCCTCCTCAGCGCGACGAACGACAACGCGCCGGAGCCAGACGACTTCCTTCTGAATGAACCGTGCTTCCTCAGTAATCGAAGAACTCATCGCGCTCTCAGCAAGTACAGCGAGACGAGCGCAGCAATTCGATACCTGTTCGGTGACGGCGTAGAAATCGCCACTGATATCGACGATCCGAATCACCGGCTCGAGGTACTCATCGTGGAGGTAGATTAGCCGCTCGAGACGACTTCGGAGTTGCCCGAGGTCCTCCACCGTCCGGTAGTCAGCGACCTCGCTAGCAATTCGTTCACAGTTATCTTGAACGGTACGAACAATCGTATGAAAGACGTCTGCGATCTCACGAATCAGGAAGCGTCCGGCATCGACATCGAACGAGCTGAAATCGAAATGCGCAGACTCGACATGCCCCATCAACTCTGTGACGTTCTTCTGAAGTGCCTCAACCCAGCTCTGAATGACTTTGGGACTGGCAAGTGCATGGCGCTCCAACAACCTTGCAAGGAATTCGGTCAAAAATGGAGGCGGTGACCATTCGCCAGCCAACTCCACCAAGACGCCAACCTCCCTCATTCGTCCGATGAACCTGGTGAGGTTCTTGTCGTCCTCCTCAAAGGGGCGCAGAAAAGCCAGAATCTCGTCGTCCGAGGAAAACCGCACATGCTTGCGGCACATCGCCTCTAAGGGACGAAAGTGCTTCGCCAAGAACGTAACAAACTCCTGCGCATTCCGCGGCATCTGTTGCACCCACACTGACTCGCCCAAACACTCTGTCACCAACGGCTGACTTCGGATCTTGAGAGTTTACCAGCCGCGGTACCCGCTTGACAGCCGGTGGCCGAGCAACTCTCCGAGGCGATGGCAGGGAAGGGATATACTCCACCAACCCTCGCACCCGTATGCAAGCAGTCACATTATTTGCGACGATCTACCGCGAAATTGAGGCTCGGTTCAAGAAGATCGGTAAGGGGCTGTTCGCGCTGCCCAAGCCTCGATAAGTATCCATCTTCTTGCTGCACACCGGCAGCGACGAAAGACGCCGATTGTCATGCTGCCTTTCGCTCAAAGGACTTGACCAGTCCACCCACGTAGGATCGGACGATGATTTGGTTGCGGTCGAGCTTCGGCACTTCTTCGGGCACCTCGCGGACCGGCGGAAGGTGCCCGCGTTCCATGTGCGAACGGGTCTTGTTGTAGTAGTCGACCCACTGCCTCACGATGTGATCCAGGTGCCTTTGGCCGAATAGGATGAACTTGAAAAGACACTCATACTTGATCGTTTGAATGAAACGCTCCACGCGTCCATTCAAATTCGGCGAAGCAACCGGCAAGGCGTTGGTCTTGATACCCTTCTTCTTGAATGTGGCCACGAATTCCTTGGTGAACTTCGTGTCCCGGTCGTGCATCACGATCGATGGCTTTTCGGTTCGCTCCGCCGTCTGCTCAATGAACGCCTCCGTCTGCTTGACCACCCAGCGGGAGTTGGGCCGCAGGGTGGAAGTCGACACGATGACCTCACGGGTCTTCATGCACAGAAATACCAGCAAATACATATTGCGAATGCCGCGTGCGGTTAGCGTCTTCACCGAGAAGAAATCGCATGCCCACAATGTCTCACCGTGACGCTGGACGAAGTTCTCCCAACTATCAGAGGTTCGATCCGGTCCTGGCTTGATGCCCTCCTCCTTGAGGATGTTCCGAACCGTCTGTCGGCTGATTCCCTTGATCCCCAGCTTTCGTAATTCTCCGATGATTCGGGTGTACCCGAAGCCGGTCGTTTTCGCGATCTCGATGACCAGTTCCCGAATCTCACGCGGCTTCCGTTGTCCGCCTTTGGGATTCGGCTTCTTCTTGCCGCTCTGCTCTTCGCGGCACCATCGGTAAAACGTCGCTGACGACACGATGGTGATCAGTTCTTCGATGGCGCGACCCAGCGCCTTGCCGAACAGCAGCAGTCGCTGACGCTCATCCGAGCGAGTGTGAACTTCGCCGCCGAGTCGGCTGCGGAGGATCTTGTTCTCCTCTTTGAGGAACTGAACATACTTCGCGAGTTCGCGGTCCGTCGCAGAAGCAATCAGGGTCAGCAGTGGGTGGAAAAGTTTGGCCATCGGAGTATTGTGCGATTCCGTATTCTGGAAGGGATTTCACATTCGTTGTACCCCGCTTTGTGCAGGAGAAAAGGCCCAAGACCGATGATCGATGCAGGCCATCAGTGACAGGTTCTGTGACGGCATTACAGACCGCGCAGAGCACCCGGTTCAGAGACCGATGGCCGAAAAAAGTTTCCAGAATCGGCCGGTTTCTGTCACAGATGTTGTCACTGAAACCTTGATAAAATCTGGAAACTATCTAAAAATCTGGAAAGTGTGGAAACGCCGAGAGCGTTGCCCGTGACAGAGATTTCCCTTGTTTTCAGGCTCTTTTCGCGAAAACCACTCGATTCGGTCGGCGGCCTACGGAACCGAAGGAGGCGGAACAAAATCTCATCATCATCATTATTATACCATAGCGCTTATGATTTGCGCCATGTTCACCTGAGGCATCAACTTAATAATGTTATCGATGTCATTTACAAGACATCTCAGCTCTCGCACGCTGAACTCGACAGTCCGATTCTAATGCCACTCTCCGAATCTCTGCATGTTGCTCTCGCATGCCACTACGACTGAGTTCACGGGAACGAGGGAACGGAGGAGTGAATTCATCGTAGACCACCGTAGCGCCGGGAAACTGACTATACCCTTCAGTAGACCAATCCCAGTGACGCGACAAAGCGATAATGCGATCCGACACATAAATCGCTTCGCTCAATTCGTGCGTGATAATAACAATTGTGAACGGTGGTTCGCGGCCTACATTTCTCGCCTGTTCGTTTTCACTGCGCAGCTGAAGCAGCATTTCCTGTTGATGCACACGCGAAGCCTCGTCGAGTGCACCGAACGGCTCATCAAGCAACAATAGTTTTGGTTTCATGATTAGCGTTTGCGCAATTGACACCCGTTGGCACATTCCACCCGACATCTCGTGTGGATACTGATCGATCGCATTCGCCAACCCAAATCGTTCAAGTTGCGCTGCTGCTTCAGCAAGCATCGCTTTCCACTCGCGCCGAGTTCTCCAAAACTTCACTACTCGGTCTATCAATCTGATTCGATCAAATCGAAGCCCAATTGCAACATTTTCCAGGGCTGTAAGAAAGGGAAACAATGCATATCTTTGGAATACAATCCCACGGTCGCGCCCCGGAGCCTTGATTACACGACCCTCCATTACGGCCTTTCCTGCCGACGGTGCCAGAATTCCAAGAATAATGGCGAGCAGCGTCGATTTACCAACACCACTACTTCCTACCAAACTGAGAAACTGACCCCACGGGACATCTAAATTTATATCATGAAGCACGTGCTGTGCGCCAAACTGATGGCTCACACTATCGAGTCTTAGCAGCGGCGACTTCGAGTTGATCATTGTGCATACCAAGGACAAAGACGCTGGCGCAGGCGAACCAGCGCGAAATCCATTACAAGGCCCGCGACGCCAAGGATCGCGAGATATACATAGACAACACTCATGTCAAGCAGCCGACTTTGAATCTTGATTCGATACCCAAATCCAACATCCCCGACGAGCATTTCAGCAGCAACTAGGTACACCATTGCTGGCCCAATTTGCGATCGGATCGATTCCACAAGTCGCGGCAGAATCTGCTTGATGATTACGTCCCAAATGCATTCCGCATTTGAAGCACCAAGGGTATACGACTTCCAGATCAACTCCGAAGGCACATCCCTCGCAGAGTGAAAGACTGATTGTGTCATCGTCGGAAAAACACCGAATGCAATCATGGCAACGTACATCTCATAGCCCGTCCCTGCCATTACAAAGAGCACGGCGAGCATTGCAGTTGGCGGGAGCTTGGACAAAAACGCCAACATCGGCAGACAAAATGATTCCACACTCGAATAGCAGGCCGTCAGGACGCCAACGACAATTGCAAGGGTGGCGCCGATTGCGATTCCACCAAACAGGCGGACGAGCGATGCTTTGCTGTCCGCCCACAACCAGCTATCGTCGCTTCCCCCATGTTGGCTTTGCAGCGCACGCACGACGCCATCATTCGAGATTTGCCCCCAGGAAGGGATTGTTCTGTCCTGTGGGTGCGATAGGCGCTGGCGGTACGACAAACTGGTGTACACGGCCATCACCAAGACGAGTGACGCAATACCCAAGGTAACACGCGATGGCCACGAAATTGGCTGGCGGATCATTTTTGTGCTGCCTCGAATTTCCGGAGGAACGATGTATCAAAACGCAAGCCATGCTTCTGAAGCTCCGCACCGCCAAACTGGATTTCCGGCTTCGTCTCAACAATTCCGTGCTTCAATGAAAAATCAGCAACCCTATTCATCGTTCCTTGAAAATCCGGACTATCGAGCAACGTTATTGCATCGCTTGGTCTAGCATAGAATCGGCTTTCCTCCAGAACCTGCTCCATATCGACTGCGTTCAAGTGCGAAAACTTCGCACCGAGTGCCACCAGTAACTTTTCCCGCTGTTCCGTTTTGGACAGCATTTGATTGAATTCATAAAACATGTCGATGATCGCATTGGCGAAGTTATCACCACCAGGGCGGTTCAACGACTCTTGTGCGACGACGACCATGTCGATAATCTCATTCGGTATCAGAGACGAGGAAAAAAGTACTTTCGCGTCTTTATTCGTCTTGAGGGTCTGAAGAACGTAGGGATTCCACACCATTATTGCCCGGTAGCCCGACTGGTTCGTCTGAAGCGCCTGAGCAGCGGCACCAGGATCCATATTGCTAAATACGTAGTCTGACTCATTCTCGCCCAGCGTCTCCAAGGTTCGCGCGAAGCAGTATTCCGAAACACTCTTTGCGAGTCCGTAAACCTTGTGACTACGCAGCTCCCTAACGTCGTTGATTCCAACGACGACACATGCATCGGCTCCCACGCTGGTACTCGTTGGAAGAATTGCCACAGAATCTCGACCCCGTGCGACGTTGAGCACATCCATGTTTGTGATGCAAACGGCGTCGCAGCTGCTAGAGGCGTACATCTGAATCGACGCATCGTAGTCTGCCTCTTTCATCACAATATCTATATTCCACTTGGCTTCGATGCGACCCATCCGCCCTTCACGTGGATCGATATGACCAAGGTCCGCCATAACGCCAAAGACGCTCCAAGACGGGTATTCACTCCATGCGAGCGTGAACACGCGCTTCGGATCGTTCTTAGGTGATCCACTCCCGCCAGACCAGCCACCCAACCAAGCGGCAAGCAGTGACAAGGACAGCAACGCGATCCAGATTTTTGAAGTATTCATGGCTCTCGATCCTTTGAACTATTGGCAGAGACGGGAGAGGACAAGACCTTCCAAGCAACCGGCTGCGTCTGAGACACGTTTGTAATTCCCTGTCGAGCGTCGGCCACGATACGAGCCAGTGTCCGATGCAATTCTGTCGCATCGAAGTCATCCATCTTTCTCCCGGATTGGATCTGCTGTGTGTCACCCCGGAGGGTCCAGACTCCGAGAACAGGGGGGCGTTCGCCTGCGCGTTTCACATAGAGTGTAAAGTCTGGGTTGAAAATAAACGGCTGCAATACCTCTGGAACGGCAACTACGACGGCAAACTGCTCAAGCAATCGAGCCGCTTTTTCACCACCAATCTCACAAAGCCGGCGTTGGAGTTCCTCCCATGTGGACTGATGCTCCAAGAAATAGGCGTACCGACAGTTTCGTGTTTCCATATTGTCAAGAACGCCTTGCGCGAGTGTGTCGTCGTGCAATTCCGGAGGATATCGGACTGCAACCCACACTTGCTGCAAATGCCCGTTCAACTCCATCTTCACAATCTCTTCGATCGGAATTGCCTCCGCTGGATCGGTGAAGACATCGCCCGATTCAGACTCACCCGCCTTCAATGCTTTCTGCAGTCGATCCCGATCAAGTTGCCCCAAGGCGAGGGCATTTGAAAGGCGATCCAGTTCAGATTTTGTTGGCAGTTTCTTCCCGTTCTCGATGCTGCTGACATTGGGGTGGCTCATTTCAGCCAGCCCGGCCAATTGACGCATCGAGAGGCGTTTTCGCGTCCGAAAGAACGCCAATAATCCGCCTACTTTTGACACCGCAGGTTCGACCGCAGTTTCTTTCGCTTCGATTGGACTTTGCTCGGGTTTGACGTCTTTCCGTTTTGCCATCTCTTCTTCCTTTCATCTGGGTTGACGTCAGGATACCCATGACAATCCAATCGCGCCTATCCGAAAAATCGTTGTTGTTTCCAGAATGTTGAAAAAAAACGCGTGATCCGAAAACATCATCACATAGTTTCGGAACATTTCATTCACACGTTTCCATTTCCACGTTGACATTTCCATTTCCATATGGAACAATTTGATTCCGTATGGTAACACGCGTGTACCGAATCTTCTGTTCTGATTCCGTTTGTCGGCCGAGGCTGAGCGGTATAAGCAGATGCACGTCGGTGGAAATGAGTTTGCCCCCAAATAGGACAGATCAGGTCCATCAAGTGGAAAGATTCCGGGAGGAGCCAGAATGAGTACGCAAGCGAAAATGCCTCTGCGATCCGGGGTGGTAATCGCGGCATACGATCCGCCGATTGAATTCAAACAGGCATTGCCGGGACTTCAGCGGACTTCGCTCATCCGATCCGTTTGGCAGGTATGCGTGCAGTTTGCCGTAATCTTTGGTGTGTCGTTCGCGCTGTGCATGAATTGGACGACCCTACCGGCTTGGCTCGCGATTCTCGGATATGCTGGCGGATTGTTTGTGATCGGTCGTGCGATGCGGGGTCTGGAATTGATGGTTCACGATGGCTCCCATCGGAACTGGGCAAGACGATCAAGGAAGGTGAATGATACTCTGACAAACTTGCTTGCAGGATTCCCGTTACTACTCGAAGTCTGCAATTATCGGACATACCATGACCAACACCATCGAATGCTTGGAACCGAGCACGACCCAGAGCGCCGTAGATTCTCTGAATTGCAGATGGACGAACTCCCACGCTCTTCGTGGTTCGGTTTTCTTTTACGGGCCATTCCGGTATTTGGACAATCCTGGTTCCGTGACCTGAAAAACCAAGTCAGGACGCCGTCAATCGCAATGGCCTTCCTTGCGTGGCATTTGTCTGTAGTTATCGTTCCGCTTGGTTTCCTTGTTGGATTCGGAAGGGCATGCGAGTTCTGGTTAGCGTACTGGTTGATCCCGATGGTACTTATCCTTCCGATCATTCGCTTCTTAGCTGAAGGATCGGAGCACCGGTACTCGGGGGGAGAGTCGATCACCGAGAATACGGTCAGTCATTACGGTTGGCTCGCTCACCTCTTGCTCTATCCATTTGGAGATGGGTATCACTTCTTGCATCACCGGTTTTGTTCAATTCCGACCTACAATTTGCCGCGCGCGCATAGATTACTCGAGTATTTCGATCGTTCGATCTACGGGCGGAAACACTTACGCCGATCAAGCATCTTTGAAGAGGCACATTCCGCGCGGTGCCAAGATCAAGCAGAATGACCGAATCCACGCGAACCGGCATTGGCAGCACAGTCCAATGATGCTTCTAAGTCCGGACAGCCAACGAACTCAGGTTTGACGGACAGCGCAGAAACTGTCAGTCCCCCAGATCTTTGCTAGCTGTTTGCGTCTCAGCGGCGGCCACAACCCAAGCCATACTTGAGACACCGGCAGTGGGAAATGTCACGGCCTGTCACGCTACTTTCCGCTCGAACGATTGCACCAGCCCACCGACGTAGGACCGGACGATGATCTGATCGCGGTCCAACTTCGGCACTTCTTCAGGAACCTCACTGATCGGCGGCAGGTGACCACGTTCCATATGCGAACGGGTCTTATTGTAGTAATCGACCCACTGCCCCACGATGTGATCCAAGTGCCGCTGTCCAAATAGGATGAATTTGAAAAGACACTCGTACTTGATCGTTTGAATGAAACGTTCCACGCGTCCGTTCAAATTCGGCGAAGCGATCGGCAGGGCGTTGGCCTTGATGCCCTTCTTCTTGAGCGTGGCCACGAATTCCTTGGTGAACTTCGTGTCCCGATCGTGCATCACGATGGCTGGCTTTTCGGATCGCTCCGCGGTCTGCTCAATGAACGCATCTGTCTGCTTCACCACCCAGCGGGAATTGGGCTTTGCCGTGGAAGTCGACACGATGGCCTCACGGGTCTTCATGCAGAGAAAGGCCAGCAAATAGACGTTACGAATGCCGCGTGCCGTGATCGTCTTCACCGAAAAGAAATCACACGCCCACAATGTCTCGCCGTGACGCTGGACGAAGTTCTCCCAATTATCAGAGGTTCGATCCGGTCCTGGCTTGATGCCCTCCTCCTTGAGGATGTTCCGCACCGTCTGCCGACTGATCCCTTTGATCCCCAGTTTCCGCAGTTCTCCGATGATTCGCGTGTAACCGAAGCCGGTCGTCTTGGCGATCTCGATGACCAGTTCCCGGATCTCACGCGGCTTCCGTTGTCCGCCTTTGGGATTCGGCTTCTTCTTGCCGCTCTGCTCTTCGCGGCACCATCGGTAGAACGTCGCTGACGACACGATGGTGATCAGTTCTTCGATGGCACGGCCCAGCACCTTGCCAAACAGTAGCAGGCGCTGACGCTCATCCGAGCGAGTGTGAACTTCGCCGCCGAGTCGGCTGCGGAGGATCTTGTTCTCCTCTTTCAAAAACTGGACATACTTCGCGAGTTCGCGGTCCGTCGCGGAAGCGATCAGAGTCAGCAGGGGGTGGAAAAGTTTGGCCATCGGCGTATTGTGTGATTCCGTATTCTGGATGGGATTTCACATTCGTTGTACCGCGCTTTGAGCAGGAAAAAACGTCCAACGGACGACCGTTTTCGGAGCGGCGTGGAAGCGATTTCTGAGTGACGTTACAGGCCGCGCAATGCCCCTGTTTCTGTCCCCCAAAAGAGATGATGGTGAGGTCGAACCACATCACTCTTTGGTAAAAGCTCCCCCCACTTATCCCCCCACTAATACGCGTTCTCTGCGATTGAGCAACGCATCCTCCAAGCGTGGTCAAAAGGAAAGCCCCTGAAAACAGGGGCTTTCGTAAGCATCAGGAACGCGTTGGGAAAGCGAGAACGGTCTACGGAACCGAAGGTTGCTGGTTCGAGCCCAGCGGGGTGTATTCGCTCACAGCGAACAAACACAGACTTGAGCTTCGGCAGCTCCTCAGAATTCAACTGAGGGGCTATTTTTTTGTCCCCCGACCACAGCGGGATACCTGCGTTTGTGCCGTGCGGCGAGGTTTGGTGGAACGCCCCACCGATTGGGAGTGGTCGAGCGCCCGCTGGTACGCGGGGATGACTCCCGTTCCGATTGAGATGGATCGCACGCTTCCCTCACGGCTCATTCTCGGCCCCGACGGCACCCTGGGTGGCACGCACTGAGGCTTTGCGAAGGGCGTGGAAGAGTGCCTCCATTGGCAAAGCCCACGCCCTTCGAAGACTCAGGGCGTGCCACACTCATTCACGGCTCACATTGGTCGTGCCACCCCGCCGGCATGTTAGGTTTTTTCCGGCTTCGGCGTTGGCTGTACCGGGCGTGGCTCTGTTTCCTTCGGGATGGCACGTGGTGGTGCGATCGGCGGTGCCCCCGGAGCGGCGGGAGCTACTGTCGCTGGAGCCATCGGCATGGGCATCCCGTATCCGCCCTGTCCATAAGCCATCACCGGAGGAAGAATCACTCCGCGAATGACGAGCACGGTCGGACGGATGTTCTGCAACCAGAATGCATCGACGAGTTTGCCATCCGCGGACAGCAACATGGTCGTTTCGCCCGAACCCAATCGCTCCTTGGCGCGATCCGTGGGAACGTCGGCTCCGTCGGCGGTGGAGACTCGGATGGCATTCCACGCCAGTGGAGTCGTCTCGCTGTGGCGGGTCGTTCGGGAAACCTTCACCTGCTTATCGGGAGACACGGACGAATCGTTGGCTTTGACGGTGATTTCCGCCTCCGTTTTCGTCTCGGTGAACTGACGAATCTTGACCAGATCGGCCCCCTCGCGTGTGGCGAAGACCAATTGCGGGGGGGGCGATGCGGGGAGCCGACGACTCTCACGGACACTTTCGTCGATCGCGACTTGATGACTCACCGGGCGAACCAGAGACCGAGTCTGTTCACGCGAACTGGTTGCTGGCGGTGCCGCTTTCGGCTGAGGGACGGGAACCACGCGCGGCGTGGGAACCGGCTGGGGCAGCGTTCCAGGCGGGGGTCCGGGCACCACAGGAGCGGCAGGCAAAGAGAGCTGGCCGGCTTTCCCGATGATGATCGTACCCGGCTTGTAGACCGCGGCGTAGTAGTCGGGGAGCATTCCGCCATTGTCGGCCATTACGACCAGCGTTGGCTTCTTGAGCCTCTTCTTCAGATCATCCAGAGCGATCTTGCGACCATCGGTCTCGAAGGCTTCCACGGTCTGAGGGTCTATCGTGATGCCGTAAGTTTCACAGACCGATTTACAGACCGTCCTCGTCCCAGTTCTTGTTTCTTCTTGGTATGTAGTGATCACCTTTGTCACCGCTTTCCCATCGACTTCAACCTCAATCGTCGAAGTGACAGGAACCTTCACCGTGTACGTGTAGGGAACCTGTTCGAAAAAGCATTTCGTCCGCACACCTAACAACGCAAATGTTTTCCCATCGGGGGACACCTCCCACATCTGTTGAGATGGTTGGCCAAACGACGTGGAACTCATCCACGCCAGCAGAACAAAGCTGAGACTCAAGACGCGCATCGTGAACACTCCTGGCTGAGAAAGGTGAAAGGTCGAAACGGCCTCTGTTGGGAACCCTCCAAACGCGCCCGACTAGCGGCATAGTCTGGGCGGCAAACAAAGCGATTGTCAAATCAGCCCAGTAGGTCAGGCTGTGCCTGACTCTTGGGACACAGCTCTAACCCATTCAACAGAGTCAGGCACAGCCTGACCTACCGAAGCGTGCTTCACTTCAACAAGCCATCGAGCCACTCGTAGGCGGCTTTGCGTTCGGGTTCGGGGAAGTCGTGAGGGGCGTCGGGGGTGGCGAGCTTGAGGCGCGCGTAAGGGGGCTTGGCGTCGGCGGGCTCGAACAGGGAGTAGACTTCCTCGGCCTGCGCGAACGCCTTGCGGACGCCGCTGATGTCGAAGTTGCTGTCGTGCAGCGGCGAGTTCGAGAAGAAGCTTCTTGGCGCGAGGGCGGCCACAATTTCGTAGAAGTCGAACGGCAGCTTGTCGGCGTTGTTCTCGTAGACGTCGCGGATGCGGGGCATGTAGCGGTCGCTCGTCCAGCCCGCCACCTTACCGCCGTAGTAGTCGTGGAACGGAGTGAACCCGCAACTCGACACGACCGCCTTCAGACGCTCGTCGAACACGGCGGTGAAGAGCGAGTTGTGGCCTCCCAGCGAATGGCCGATCACGCCGAGCCGGTTCTTGTCCACCTGCGGCAGCGATTCGAGCAGGTCGACCGCACGGATGTTGTTCCAGATCGCCTTCATCGAACCGCTGGCGTAGTGCGCCCCCTTGGTCTTGAAATCGTAGGGGTACTCGCCAAACGACGGGTAATCGGGGACGAGGCAGACGTAACCCCGCTCGGCCAGTTCGTGCGCATAGTGCAGCGACTTGAGGCCCCCCAGGCCGGCCGGCTCATCCTTGCCGATCTTCGTCGTCTGATGCAGGCACAGCATCGCGGCGGCTTTTCCATTAGCAGGCAACTCGTTGGGGATCAACAGCCACGCGGGAACGCGATCGTCCGGCTCGGGCGTGAATTTGATTTTGCGCCGCAGGTACTTCGCGGTCTTCTCCTCGGAGACCACTTCCATTTCGAGCGGCACGCGGCGCGAGGCATCCGGCAGCGGACCCATGACAAGCTGCATGTTGGCTTTCACGTGAGCGACCCGCTCGGCCCAATCGGCCTTCGTCTTGACCGGCCGCTCGTTGCCCGCCGCATCCCGCACGACGAGCAACTTGGAATGATCGGGATAGGCCACGACGGGCGGGTCTGCGGCGAGGGATACTTGCAGCTCCGTCGTGGCCAGCAGCGTACATCCCAACACCAGCCCGACGCG
>JANODP010000276.1:0-27323 GCA_031412755.1 Schlesneria sp.
CGTGTTGATTCAGGGGACTCACGTCCCCCGCTCCGAAGAGCCTGACCTCGACTTCCGAAAGAACCCCGCCATCATGTTCGGCCACGAAGACCCCAAGTATCAAACGGGCGATCCGCCTCGGCCCGAGGATGTTTCCGCCGACCTCATCATCAGCCCGGACACGCGCCGCGAGAACCGCATCCCACCGGGACAGTCGCGCACCCGCAAGTGGCCGGTCCTCGACGCCTTCGGTCCGCCACTGGTCGATCTGACCCACTGGCAACTCAAAATCTTCGGCCTCGTCGAGACACCGCTCACGCTGACCCTCGACCAATTCCAAGCCCTGCCGCGCGTGAAGGTCTTTTCAGACTTCCATTGCGTGACGAAATGGTCGAGGTTGGGAAACGTCTGGGAGGGCGTGGCGACTCGCGCCCTGCTGGCCCTCGCCGGAGTGCAGCCGCAAGCCCAATACGTCGTCTGTCACGGCTACGACAACGGCTGGACGACCAACCTGCCGCTGAGCGACTTCCTGCAAGAGGACTGTCTGCTGGCCGACACGCACGACGGCCAGCCGATCCCGCCGGACCACGGCGGCCCGGTGAGGGGCCTCGTCCCGCAGCTCTATGCCTGGAAGAGTGCCAAGTGGATCAGCGGCATTGAACTGGTCGAACACGACCGCGCCGGCTACTGGGAAGAGGGGGGCTACCACATGCACGGCAACCCCTGGACCGAAGAACGCTTTCGGGACAACGACCAAGTCCCCCCCGGCTACACCGACGACGGCAGTCCGTTCTGAGGATCACCTAACGCTTGGGTGTCACTGGCGGCAACTTTGAGCCGCCAGTGCTTTGAAGATACTGGCGAGCGAAGCCCCTCGCCAGTGGCACCCGGCGCTAGTTGGTGGGGACGCATGCCGCACAGCAATGCCTGAACACCATGCCAACCGAGAAGATTCCGCAGTTACAACCGACGTAATACCCGCCTGGCGCGGTGTTGCAGGCTGTCGCCACGCAATCCCACATGACATTCGCCGGAGTGGGATTGCCGCCTTGGGCGTCCCCTTCGCATTGTCGACCGTCTTGTACGGAGTCGTAGTACATTTCCGGACAATTGATGTCACCAATCATTCTGTAGCACTCCGGCAGTCCACCATTGGCCGGGAAGTAGGCGTAGCACACCTTGCTGATACAGTTGTAAATACAGTCGCCCAGGGCGTTGTCCGCCGCAAAAAACAAGATGTTTCCCGCAGCCAGCGATGCACCAATCAATACGAAACGAAACATTTGCGACCCCTTTTTGTGACGGAACAACATCGAGCCCGGGAGACACTTCCCGGCTCGTTCTACGCACAAATACAAATGTCAGAGACATCTACAAATGCCAGAGACATCATCATCATCATCATCTGCAGGTTGGAGGCTGGGTGAGGGCGGGGCTTCGGCTCCACGGAAGCCCCGTTGGTGGACATGAGACTTCGGGGGTTTCGGTGGAGCCGGAACGCCCCCGCAACGACGTCTTCAGACCCGCCGTCGCCACCGTGCAATGCCGATCGCCAGCCCGACCACCGCAAATAAAGCCCCATTGAAGGCCATCACAATCAGCAGCGAGTAACCTTTCAGTGGCGAGCCCGCCGGAGCAGCGTGTCCCGACTCGGTTGTGACCAACTGCGAATACTTCGCGCCACTCAGCGTTTCCGCGGGAGTGATGACACGTTGCTCACCGTTTTCGCGGGCGATAAATTTCAGTGGGGGGTCGGGGTTGACGTTCTCTGGTTTGGGGTACTCTGTTTTGCCGTACGCGGTCACCAGCGTCCCCGCCGGGAACTCCATTCGAAACACTTTGGGATCGACGGGTTCATTGAGGATGCAACTTTCCAGGGTCACGTCATGGGACTCGGCCAATTCCCCCGAATTCGTATCGACGCGCGTGGTCGACCACGCCTGCGGGATGAAGCGTTCGGGGCCATCCAGTCCGTATTCGATTTTCGAGTGGAGCCCCGCCTTGCCGCCCATCTCGACATACCACTGGACGGCTGAGCAGTCATTGTCAGGATCGAGCCACAGCTGCTGCACCAAAGGGCCGGCCTTCGATTCCAGAACCACACACGGGATTTCCCCGAGCAACTGCCGTTGGTAGAGCACGTTCCACTCCCCCACCCGGCCGCCGCGGAAACGATCATGGGCGGGACGAAAGGCCTGAAAGAGTGGCAGGTAGTGGGGCAACACCAGCCCCATCTCTTGGATGGACTTTTCTTTGGAACCGTAAACGAAGGCCAGCTTGTACACGCGGTCGGTCGCGTCGGGTACGCCGTTGTAGAGCGTGTAGGCCTGGCCATCGAACGCGATCACCTGCATCGTGTCGACCATTTTTTCAGCACGATTGTCCCATTGGAGACCGGACACGGTGAAGCGGAAGTTTTCCTCGTCGATGACCAGGCTCATCCGAACTTCGGCTTCCACGTCTTCGCTGGGAAAAGTCTGGGAAGCGTCCGGCAGGCCCGACCATCCCTTTTTGCTGCCGCGCCCGATCACCTGGCGATTCACATATTCCACATGCGCCGTTTGAATTCCCGCCTCACGCTGCTTCCACACGTCAGTCAACGATGCCAGCGTGCGACGTTCTTCTGAGGGGGCGTCTTCCCGTGCGGGAATTTCTTGAGCGATCACCAGCGGGATGCGCAGGGAACACGACAGGGACACCAGGAGGACGAGGGGCGCACGCCGCGCAATGAGGGGCACACGCCGCGCAATATAGAAGAAACAATTTCCTGGCCACCGGGACGAATCATTCCAAAAAATCAGGACAGCTCGAAAAAGGCATTGACTGACGTGACTCATCGGACCCTCCTTCGCGGTTGGGTGGAGGGCTGACTCGGATCGTCCGCGTGCAGCCCAACACGGATCATCTTTTTTTCGTCACCACGGAGAGCGATTCTAAATAATGAATCAGTGAATTGCACCACCCAGGGGAGCGATTTTGATGAAAATGCGGCTGGCGGGATGAATCCTGCTTGACGGATCAATCCTGGCGCCCAAAATCCTAGCCTCATTGGTAGGGGGTTGAGTTCCTAGACACACGTTCCCGTTCGGGAATTCTACGGTTTCTCTGGTGCGGTGTGCTGGCCGTTTTATTCGGGTCAGTTTCGGTCGGAGCCGGTGCCGGGTCGCTTTCTGTGGGCTGATTCTCGCCATTTTTGTCTGAGCTTGAATGGTGAGACGTTGCAGCTGGCTGGTCGTCGTCTGCGGGTTGCTTTTTCTGGATAAGTCTCGTTTCTGATGCGTTGCGGGTTGTTGTTTCGTGTCTCAGTTTTGATTTGTGAGCTGTCAGTTTCATTTTTGATTGATAAGTCTGAGACTTGTCGATCAAAAACCAAGACTGAGACACGACAAAACAAAACTGAGTCCAGAAAAGTGAGACTCAATGCGACAAAAACAAAACTGATAGACCAGACAACGAAACTGATTCTCAAAAAGCGAGACTGAGACATGACAAAACGAAACTGATTGATGGGACGATGAAACTTATGCACAAAAAGTGAGACTGAGACACGACAAAACGAAACTGGAAGGTGAATCAGTGAGACTCAGGTCTCCGGGAATGAAACCGAGGGTGAAGGGAATGAAACTCAGGATGCAAACAGCGTCACTCGGTTCTGTGAAATGAGTCTGGCGGGGTTGTTCGGCAAAACTGTCTGCCCGATAAGGGTTTAGTGAGGGGAGATCGATCATGCCACTCTTTGACTTTGGTTCGTATGTTCCCGTGATGAATGAGTTTGGTATTCACTGGATCTCCGTGAACCTGTTGTTGGGTGCTCCTCCTAATCATTTGAAGTTGGCGGGAGGCTTCACTCGGGCCCAGTTCCTGCTGTTGATCGCGGAGGTTCAGGCCAAGATTGATGCGGCCGAGGGGCTGGAGAATGCGCGGCAGATCGCAGCCACTCTGCGGGACCAGTTGAAGGCCGCCCTCCGAGACCGACTCAGTCAGTTCCGTGCGATGCTGCGGGCGTTGCTGGCGAAGACGAAGTATGCGTCCGCCGCTCCCGTGCTTCCCGATCTGAGTTTTGGCGAGTCGCGGTTTATGGGTCCGTTCAATGATGCGGCCGACCTGTGGGGACGGATCAACGCGGACATAACCATCGCCGGGTTCACTCCGCCGCTGGTGATCGCCGGGTACACTCAGGCCACCTTCGTGGCGGATATCGCGGCCGTGCGGGCCGCGTTTGTCGATCTCACCACCGCCGAGAATGACAAGCGTTTGGCAAACCATGAGCGAGATGTGTTGCTGGCGACCGCTCGCGAATACATGGTGCAGTATCGGTCAGCCGTCGAAGGGTTGTTGGGACCGAACCATCCGTTGACGCAGACGCTTCCCGTCCTGTTTGCAGCCGCCGGAAGCACACCGAACGCAGAGAATCTGACCGGGCAGTGGAACCCCGTCACGTCGCAGGCCGACTTTAACTGGACGCCCTCCACCAACCCGAACCTCGACAGCTATCAAATGAGGATGTGTCGCAGTTCGACCTACGATGCGGCGACGGCGACCGTCATCGGCAACTTCCCGCCCGGCACGACGTCGTTCTCGACCATCGAGGGCCTGGAAAACCCCGGCGATGTGGCGTCGTACAAGCTCTTCGTGATCCTCACGACGGGCAACGAGGCGGGGAGCAACACCGTGACGATCACGCGACCCTAGACGCGGGCGGAACCGTTGCCTGCGGCTGCGCAAACTGACCCACTCCTCATTCCAGTCCGGATTGGCACTCCAGGAGAAAAGACATGAGACGAATCGTCACGCACATCATGGTCGCCACACTGGCCATCGTCTCGGCCGCATCGCCGGGTTGGGGGCAGCGGGCGTCGGACAACTATCTGCCCTGGGATCAGGCGATCGAATATGAGTCGCTCCTGCGCAAGGCGGCCCAGGATGCCGGTCTGCAACTGGATCCCGAATTGATCCGGTTGTTCGACCAGATCAGTACCGTCGACAACCAGCAACTGATGCCCTGGGCGCTCCGCGTGGATGCCAAGTCTGACGAGTTGATCCGACGCGACAATGCCGTGGCGGTGCAAAACGCCGCGCTGATCACGGAGCGGTCCAATCTGGTTGCGGAGAAGGCCCAACTGGAAGCCGAGAAGGTGCGGATTGAAGGACTGCTGCGCACCGACCCGGGCCTCCCCGCTGCGATCACGAGCTACAACCAGTGGCGGTCGGGTCTCGTCGACCGCCTCGCCGACTTCGATCGCCGGCGCAACGATCTGGCCGCCGAAGTGGAGCGATTGAACAACGACTTTAAACAACATGCCGACGAAGTGGACAATCGATACAACCCGGCGGTGCTGGCCTGGCAGGGCGACGTCAAGACGCTGCGCGGCCGCCAGCAGGAAGAGCGGAAGCGGATTGTCGAGCATCGGCAAGCCAACAACAAACCCCTGCTGGAACTGGTCCCTCCGCCGCTGCGGATGTCCGCCGACAAGGCCGCCCAGTTCGCGGGGAATACAGCCGCTCTGCCGCTGACGGTGGGCCGTGTCGCCAATGATCGGACCAACGAGCACATGGCCTGGGCGCAACAAAATCCCAAGGAAGCCGGCAACCTCGTGATTCAGGGATTGGCGGTGGCCGGTGTCCTGATGGCGACGGGGCCGGAGGTGGCCGGCGGGGCGGTGGTGGCGGAAGCGGTCGGGGCGAACGTGACCAGGGCGGGGTTCGCCAAGATCGCCAATATCATCACGGCGGGGACAGCGGTCGTCGCGGTCGAGGATAAGTCGATTGGCGTCGAGGAGCGCAAAGCCAAGCAGGATGAGGATCGGCTGCGGACGATGTCCGCTCATGTCCAACTGTTGCATCAGGAGCGACGCCGGCTCAAGGACTTGGGCAAGGATGACGCCACCATCGGCAAGTTGTTGCAGGCCAAGTCGGACGCCCTGCGACTGCAGGTCTCCGGTTCGTCCCAGCCGGAGGGCAGCAGTCGGTTCTGGGGAAATGTGATCGAGGGGACGGCCTGTTCGTCGGTCGTGATCCTGGGTGTCAAGAAGACGACCTCGGGCGCGGTCAATGCGCTGTGGAGACCGAAGGGGACGGGCGGCTTTGTCCGCGGCGAGAATTGAGCTTCTATTTCGGAGGGCCGGTCCATGTCGGGCAAACGTTGGATGGTGGGGCTGTTGTTGTGCGGAGGCGTTGTCGGCGGTGCGCTCTATTGGCTGCGGGTTCCCGGCGGCCTCGGCCTCGGCGGCGGCGGTGATAGTTCGCTTCCGGTGGCCGTGAAGTTCGGCAAAGTCGAACTGGCGGCCGTGCTCACCGCCAGCGAAGCCGATCGCTACGGCTGGAAGCTCGATGGCGACTTCCAGGTGACGCCCGAAGGTCGGATTCTGTTGCAGTCGGGCGGCTCCATCTGGAATGTTCTGGACGGCAAGCCGATTCTGACCAAACCGCGGGACGATCTGAGCGGCTTTTGCACCGTCGGCGAGGGGCTGGTTGCGGTGTGTGGTTCGTTCCTGTGCTCCTATGACCCGGAGCGAGGTGAACTGGAGTCGGCCGTGCAGTTGCCGTCGGATCGGGTGCGGATTGCCGGAGCGGGGGACGACCAGTCGCTTTATCTCTACGACACCAAGGACGGCCAAGGGGATATCTATCAATTCACGGCGGGTGGCAGTGTCACCAAGCTGGTCCATACCGAGCGGCCGGTGTTGGCGGTGACCGGCACCGGGGGCCGACTGTTCTTTTCAGTCCGTGACCGGGTGATGACCTGGAGGCCGGGCGAGGAGATGACCGCCATCGTCGATATGGGGAAGGCCCTGGGGTCACCGTCGGCACCGATCACGTCGCTGACAATCGACCCGAAGACCGGAGTCCTGTTCTTCGCCTGCGGCGAGGGTGTGTATGCCCTCAGTGGTGGCAACGCGATTCTGCTGCTGGCGGGTGCCACCGGCGACCTGCAGTTCGCCCAAAACCGACTGTTCATCAAGGACCGGGTGCAGCGGGCGATCCTGGAAGTCCAGGGGGCCGTCGAGGCGGTCACTCCGGCAGTCACTCCGGCGACATGAGGGCCGGTGCCGCGACGGAACAGCCTGGAGAGAAGTCCGGCTTTCGGAAAAGCCGGACTTCGAGAGACGCCCCCTGCCGTTGTTGTTCGGTCTCGTGTGTCATTGACATCTCGGTGGACGACGCGGCAACCTCTGTCACCCCGCGTTCTGGCCCGCGATTGAATCTCGCGGTGGTCGGAACGTGGGAGATGTTCTGGGCGAACGCCCCGCTCATTGGGATCGGCTTGGGTTGCCTCCGTCACCTACGCACCGTTTATCGTCGGGGAGTGCCATGGCTTCCTGGAAAGAGACACCTTGAAAGACTCACCCGCGATGCTGCCGAATGTTGGTCTGGGGTTGTGGGACTTTGCCGCCGTGGGGGGGTATTTGCTGGTGACGTTTGGTGTGTCGGCGTGGGCGGCTCGGCGGCAGACCTCGACGGAGGACTTTTTCGTCGGGGGGCGGCGGATGCCGTGGATGGCGGTGGGATTGAGCATCCTCGCGACGCTGTTCTCGACGCTCTCGTATCTCGGTGTGCCGGGCGAAGCGATCAAGCACGGGATCGGGGTGTCGATGGGATACCTGGCATTACCGTTCTCGTTCGCGGTGGTGTCGATCTTCTGGATTCCGTTCTTCATGCGGCTGCGGCTGACGAGTGCTTACGAGTACCTCGAACGCCGGTTCGATCCCTCACTGAGAAAGCTGGGAGCGATCCTCTTCATCCTGCTGCGCCTCGGCTGGATGAGCATGGTGGTCTTCGCGGCGAGCTTCGCCGTGGATCAGATCCTCGGCCCGGACATCGCCTGGCTGCCGGGACCGGATGCCTATTGGATCATGGCGGCCATCGGTCTGACGGCGGCGGTCTACACGGCGATGGGCGGGATCGAGGCGGTGATCTGGGTCGATGTCCTGCAATGCCTGCTGCTGCTCAGCGGTGTCATGCTGGTGATCGGGTATGTCATGCTGGTCGACCATACCGGACCGGTCGACTGGTGGAACACGGTCCAGGTCAACCTGAAGGACCACACCGCCCCGCCCCTCTTCAGCACCAACCTCGCCGTTCGCGTCACCGTCTTCACGGCGATGATCAACAATTTCTTTTGGACGATCTGCACACACGGGTCGGATCAGGTCGTGCTGCAACGGTACTTCTCGACATCGTCGGCCAGGCAGGCCCGCGGCAGCTACATCATCAACGTCATTGTGGACGTGTCGATGATCACGCTGTTGGCGGTGGCCGGTTTCGCACTGCTCACGTTCTATCTCAAGCACGCGGAACTCCTCCCCACAGGCGAGACCGCCAACACGATGGCCGACAGATTGTTTCCGTTCTTCCTGGGCCATCAACTCCCCGCGGGCTTCGCCGGACTGATCCTCTCGGTCTTCCTGTGCGACGCCATCCAAACGCTGGAGTCGGGCGTGAACTCGATCGTGGCGGTGGCGACGCGCGACTTGCTGTCGGCCGGTCGAACACCCGAGCGAGACGGCGAGCGGACAGAAGTCCTCGCGACAGAAGTCACCGCGACAGAGGGAGGAGCAGCAGCGGCTCTGGCGGTGGAACGTGCTCGCGAGAAAGCCATCACCGACCTGGGCGATCTGAAACGAGTCCGCATCTACAGCGGACTCTTGGCGGTGTTGGTGACCTGCAATGCCTACGGAGTGGCCTACATTTGCGAGGTCAACAAATTGACGCTCATCGACATGATGCCGAAGTTCTTCAACATGTTCGTCGGACCGCTGGCGGCAATGTTCTTCATCGGCATGTTCTGGTCGCGCTGCACCAGCCGCTCGGTCTGGCCCGCCGCGATCCTCGGGCTGACCGTGTCCATCACGTGGAGTTGGTGGGAAACCATCTTCCGCACGTCATGGCGACCGACGTTCCTGCTGTCGATCGCGTTCCCGTGCCTCGTGACGTTTTTCTCTGCTCGCCTCATCAGCCAGTTCGTCGATCCGCCGCGTCGAGCCCGTGAGGTCGAGTACTCCTGGCTGTCCGTGATCCGGAATCGAAAACCGTGATCGGGGCGTTGCACGCCGCACGTTGCACGCCGCACACGGCCGGGTCGCGCGAACCCGCCCTGGCCGGAGGGCGTCCTTCCAGGTTGCCTCCCTGAGGTGAGGTCGTATCATGACGCCTCACAGCCCGGTGCCGCCTTGATGGGCTTGGTCTCGGCACACTCGATCCATGCAGAATGAAGACGATTGGCTCGAAGACGACGGCAGATTTCGCGAAGACGGATTTCACGACGACGGACGCGGCGAAGACCAAACGGAAGCAGAGGCCGACGGACTCGAACCGTCGCCCCAGCGACATCACCGGGATGGGATTGATCGCTCGCGGGGCCGCGAAAAGTTTCGACGGCAGATCATCGTCGAGGCGGCTCGGCTGATGTACCGGCGGCAGGAGAAGGAGTACTACCGCGCGAAGCTCAAGGCCGCGCGGGCCGTCTGCGGCGGGTGGGTCAAGCCGTCGGACCTCCCCAGCAACGCCGAGATCCGCGATGAGATTCAGCGGATGGCGTGTCTGTTCGAGGGGGAGGGCCGTCACGAACGGCTCCGCGACATGCGGATCGACGCCCTCCGCCTGATGCGGCTGCTCGCCGCATTCAAGCCGAAGATCATCGGCAGCACGCTGACGGGACACGTCCGCCACGGCTCGGACATCGACCTGCACGTCTTCACCACCAATGTGGACTCGGTGGCGATGGCCCTCGATCAGGAGGGGATGACCTACGACATCGAACACAAGCGCGTCACCAAGCAGAGCGAGGAACGGGTCTACACGCACGTCCACATTCAAGACCGCTTTCCAATCGAGCTGACGGTCTACTCGACCGACAAGATCGCCTACGCCTTCAAGAGCTCGATCACCGGCAAGGCCATCGAGCGGGCCACGCTGCCCGAGTTTGAGCAACTCCTTCGCGTCGAGTACCCCGATCTGGATCTCGATGCCGAAGTGATCGAAGCCGAAAACAAGCTCGACCGCTTCCAGGTCTACCGCTCGCTGCTGCTGCCGCTGGAGAAGGTCGGTCAGTCGAAGAAGCATCACCCCGAGGGAGACGTCCTCTACCACAGCCTGCAAGTGTTTGAACTGGCCCGGTACGAGTTGCCGTATGACGAGGAGTTCCTGCTCGCGGCGCTGCTGCATGATGTCGGCAAGGGGCTCGATCCGGACGACCATGTCGGCGCGGCGCTCGAAGCGCTGGAGGGAGCCATCACGGAACGAACGGCCTGGCTGATCGAACACCACATGGAGGCCCACAAGGTTCTCGACGGAACCATCGGCCACAGGGCGAAACAGCGCCTGCGCGAATCCCCCGACTTCGAGGAATTGATGCTGCTCCAGAAGTGCGACCGCGACGGTCGTCAGTGCGGCCGACCGGTCATGGAGCTTGACGAAGCTCTCGACTTCCTGCGCGAACTGTCGCGATTGAATGGCTGACGAATTTAATGGGCGAGGTTCCTGCCGACAAGGCTTCAATCCAAGTTGGTCATCCTCAAAGGAATCGCAGGCCCATGGTCGTCCGGACCGTTTGGAGACTCTGGTCCGACGAAGTTGGCGGTTTCCAGCGGACTGGGGTTCAGGGTCACGGAACGGCACGGTTTTTCAAGCACAATCTTCAGGATTGCCGTCGAACTTGCTGCGGCATGCGATCTGCCAGTTGCATTCCGGACACACTTTCGATTATGGTCATCGCCACACGTCAACCCTTCGATTTCTCATTCAAGTGACCGCTTTGGATCGCCGAACTGTGTAGAAGGCACACCAATCTGCCGCAGCGTGGAGCGGTTCCAGCCCTGTTCGAGGCGACTGGGACGCGGAGAGAAAATGAGAAAAAAATCTACAAATGCATGTTCTGAGAGGTAGATTTCGGGCGTTGGCTTGGTATTTTGATTGGCGTTATCCGATTGATGTTTTCCGGTGGGTGTTCACCGGTGGTGTTTGTTGTCATTGTTCAAAGGAGATTGCCTACTGTGTCCACTTTCTTTTCAAGGTCGTCCCGTCGTCGAGCGTTCACGCTGATCGAACTGCTGGTGGTGATTGCCATCATTGCAGTGCTGATCGCGCTGTTGCTCCCAGCCGTCCAGCAAGCTCGCGAGTCAGCTCGCCGGACGCAGTGTAAAAACCAGTTGAAGCAGTATGGACTCGCACTGCACAACTACCACGACACATTCATCACGACGCTGCCTCCCGGCTACGTTTACCACGTGAATGTGACCGGTGCCACGGGCATGAGCAACGGCTTTGGATGGAATACGTTCATCCTGCCGTACATCGACCAGGCTCCGCTCTACAACACCTTCTGCGCTACGGCGACCAGCCGTCCGAATATCAACTCCGGGTTGATTAACGATTCGGCGGCCCGCTTCCCGAATCCGGGCAGCGTCGAAAGCGTGCTCTCTGTGTTTCGTTGCCCGTCGGATCCCGGTGTAGCAGTGGTGAACCAAACGGGTGCCACGGCTCCTTCGGCGTATGTGAATGGCCCCCTCGGCCGCAGCAATTATGCCGGTGTGGCGGGCGGAGTTTTCTACCAGACCGCACAGAGTGGTACGCTGGCCAATGCCACCTGCTGTACCAACATGACCGTCCCGGCTCTGCCGGCCTTGCCGACAGCGCCGGCTGCCAACAGCCCGGTCCTGGGTGGTATCAGCAATGGTTGCCAGTATACCTCGCAGGCTCCGTACCCCGTCACGGGGATCATCGTTCTGGCACCCATTTTTGGTGGAACGTTTGGTGCCAACAGCAAGATTGGTTTCCGTGACATGACCGACGGAACCAGTAACATCGTCGTGGTTGGTGAGCGGTATACGCCGACCAATCCTACACCGCTGACAGCTAAGGTGCTGGGCGACGCGGTTTGGGCAGGTGTGGGTGATTCAGGCAGCGAGTACAGCGCGCTCGGTGAAACGACGTGGAAGGTCAACGCGAACTTCACCGCCGGTTATCCTCGTCCGCAGACCTCCGGTTACGGCAGCATGCACACCGGTGGTGCTCAGTTCCTGATGGGCGATGGCGCTGTGAAGTTCCTCAGCGAAAACCTCGACATCACAACCTACCGCCACCTTGGGCGAGTTGGTGATGGCAATCTCCTCGGCAACTTCTAGAATCGTTGTTGACGCCGGGAATTGTTGATGGAAATTGGGAGCCGCATCATTCGTGATGCGGCTCTTTTTTTGTCGGTGTAGCATTCGGTCGATCGCCGTTGGCGGCCCGTTGATGGAAGAATTCATCGCGTGCCACGGCTGTGTCAGCCGTGCGGATTTGACGAAACATTTCAACGTCCCCATGGCTCACAAAGCCGTGGCACTGCTTTCTCAATGGGGCAGGTCTTTGAAGAAGTGAGGTCGAGCCAAACCGACCGAGTCTGAATGCTTCGAATTATCGCCGCAGCAGACGGACTGTGTTTCCGGGGCCGGCCATCAGTTGAGCGGCTTCACCGGGTTCGAGTTCGCACCATTGAATGGTGCGTCCCCGGTCGGCCTTGAGAAAGACGTGTGAGTTCGTCTCACCGAGCACTTCCAGCCGGTTGTTCTTCGCCACGACGGCCGATCGTTCTTCGATGGCGATCCCGATCATGGAGTCGGCGGCGTTGGGGCTTCGCGCCAGCTTGTTGAGCTTGACCTGATCCTTCAGCAGATCGGTAAAGCGTTCCAGACGACCGCCGCGCGTGTTGAAGTGCTGTTCGACGATGGCTCGGTCGAACAGTCCCAGCCCGTGTGCGGCGACGGCGCTGCTGCGGGACGTGTCCTCGTCAGTCTCACCCCACAACGTCATGATCTCGGGCATCGCCGCCGTTCCCGCCGAGGTACCTCCCACCACTCCGCCGCGTTGAACGACGCCGAGCAACGCCTCCTGAAACTTCGTGCGCGACGGGAACTGTCCGACGTAGCGGTAGTTCAAGCGGCCCTGATCTCCACCCGAAAACCAGACGCCGGTCGCGGACTCCAGCGGACGGACGAATTCCGGCTGATCGGCATCGTTCGGGTTGTCAGTGGTGAGAAACCGGAAGTCGGCGACGTGCCCGTCGATCTTCAGTTGCACCCACGAACTGTAACGGAAGGCGAGCGTCGCGCGATACGACCTCATGTCCGGGTAATCGGCCAGTCGATATCCGGCGGAGGGGACGAGCACAATCCGCGCGTCCTTTCCTCCCGCCAGTTCCACGAATCTGTCGAAGACGTCGTTCGTAATCAGACCGCCGCCGTGCAGTACCACCGCACCGGGGCGATTCGGGTTCCGCGGTCGAGGCAGTCCGAGCAGGCTGTCATCGGCGCGGCCGGTGTGGCCCGCCCACGGAAGAACGACGGCCAGCACCGCGATGGAGCCTTGAATTCGATTCACGTCCAGTTCCTCGAAAGTCGTGCTGTTCCGGATCTGAAGTTCTTCAAAGCCGTCCGTCATTTGCCAAACATCGGGACGGGCAATTGTCCGCGTTGCCATTGCCGGCCGGCTTCGCTGTCGGGGACGACGGCGCGGACCCGGACCCGGAACGTGGACGAGGGGCCGCCCGGAGCGTTCTCCATTCGCTTTTGAGCCGTCTGTTTGGGGAGTTGCACGACCTTGAGCGGCGCGACGTTGGGATAGAACCATTCGGCATACGTCCCCGCTTCCGTTTCGACGGTGACGTGAAACGACATCGGGCGGATGTGCGAGATGCTTTTCATCTGGCCCCCCACTTCCAACGGGCCGTTGTTCGTGCGCACGGCGTTCATCTCGACTTCGGCCAGGTTCGATTGAGTGACCGTGTAACCGGGTGGCTTGGCCTCATTGAGCGTCACCTTCTGCTTCTTCGCGGCCTGTTCGAGCCACTGCGGGAACTCGCTTTGAAGTTTGCCGACCGATTTGCCGAACGCGGTCTCAAAATCGACGAGCCGGGTGGCGGCGTCGTCCTTCGCCAGCGGCTGCTTCTGACTCAGCACCTCCAGATAGTTCACGTATTGCTTGCGGTACTTGGTGGCGAGGAACCAGTGAATGCTCCAGGCGTGAGCGTAGGCCTCACCCGCGAGGACATCACCGCGGAATGCCTTGTCGTCGGCGACCACATCGTCCCAGTCGACCTGGCGCGATCGCATGGCGGCCTTCGAGTATCGCGCGCTGACCTTCAACGGTCCGCCGTTGATCTTGTCGCCGTTCCCCTCGAAGCCGGTCGCGATGCCCTCGTTGAACCAGGCGGGGGCCGGAGCCAGCCGTTGCAGCACGCCGCGGTTGTAGACCTGCTGATGAATGGCCTCGTGCAGCGGAGTTTCGAACGTGTGGCACTCGCTCATGCGGATGGCCAGATGATTCGACAGGCCGTTGTAAAACCCCAGAATGTTTCCGGCCGAGAGTCCGCGCCCGCCGGTTTCGGCGTCGGCGTACTTCATGAAGTCGTCGTCGGTCTCGAAGATCAGCAGGACGAGCGGATAGCGCGGCTTGACGATGTCGATCTTCATGTCGTCGATGAAGCCGATGAAGACCTTCTCGACGGTCCGCATGAACGTGGCCGCCTTTTTCAGGAATGTCGAGACCTTGGGTTCGTACTGCTTCGGCAGCGGCTCGGCGAGGATCAGGCCGATGGCATACGGTGCGTCGGCATGGCCGCGAAACTTTTCCCGGCCAAACCGTTCGGCCAGCCGTTCGAGGACCGCGTCGCCCGACAGCGGCTCGGGATCGGGACCCGGTTCGCGTTTGAGGATCTGGTTCTGCGGCACCACCTCGATCCGGCCGTCGGTCCGTTCGAGGGCCATCACCCCCTGTCCCTCGCCCGCCAGCCGGGCTTCAACGGTGACCTTGTTGCCGTCGTCTTCGCGCACCGTGAACGTGTCGGCGTGCAGGACTCGACAGCAGGCCAGGACGCAGCAGAGTCTTCCCAGCCAGATGCGGGCGGCACTTCGCATGATGCAGGCTCTCTACTCAGAAATCATCCCTGAGATTTCCCGGAAGAATACAACAACCGTCTGCCGACCTCGATCCCGTTTTACGCCACGCCATCATTTTGAGTGTGGAATACGGGCAGCTTCCACCGCCAGCGAATGGCCGCCAGTCGCAGGAGCAGGATCACCGACGCTCCCGTCACCAGATTGAACGGGCTTTCGGGCCAGAAGCCCGCCGCGCCGAGATAGGCCGCCGCGCCGACCAGTGCGGCCGTCGCGTACAGATAGATGTTCGGCCGGAAGACCAGCGGGACTTCACCCAGCAAAACATCTCGAAGCATGCCGCCCGCCACTCCCGTCACGACCCCGAACACGATGCAGATCGTCCCCGCGTGGTGCAGGCCGTACGTTTTGTGAGTCCCCAGCGTCGCGACGAACGCCAGGCTGAAGGCATCCACGATCAGCAGCGGCTTGGAGGACGGATCGACGAACCTCGCCAGGTAGAACATCGCGCCGGCCGCCACGGTGCCGGAGAGAATGAACGTCGAGTCCTGCACCCAGAACACGGGAACGTCGAGCACGACGTCACGCAGCGTGCCGCCTCCCACCGCGGCGACCAGTCCGAGGACCACGACTCCAAACAGATCAATCCCCTTGCCGCGAGCGGCCAGCGCGCCGGTCGCCGCTCCAAACACAACGGCCAGATGTTCGAGAAGGTATCGCACGGAGAAATCTCAAATCGGAAAGCCCAAATCCAAACGAATCTCAAACGCCAAATCTCCAGCAGCGGCGGGAGCAGTTGGCTCGCGCGATTCTGGCCTTGCGGGCTGTCTGTGCCAAGGCTGGACGCGCGGCTTGATTTCGGGAGGCCGTTTTCTCAGAATCCGCCCGTCCAGTTTTGGGGGCCGTGCGATTGTCGCGGCTGCGCGTTGCTTCCGTCTGCGGAGTCGTGGTTCGATGTCGATTGATCTCGCCGAAAAGTTGAAGGACAAACTGACCGACAAGTTTGTCGTGGTGGACGGTTCGGTTCCCGAGTTGAAGCGGTTTGCCAACTGGACCGGCAAGGTCAAGACGGTGAACATGAACTGCCGCGCGCTGGTCGAGTTCGATGGCCCGGTTGACATCAGTTGGTACGACATCGATCCGGCCTACCTGACCGTGGTCGAGGCACCGGTCAAGCGAGCGGCTCCGCCTCCTGCGGCGAAAGCTCCCGCAGCAAAGGCCCCGGCGAGTGCAGCGGCTCCCGCTGCGAAGCCCGCGGCTCCGGCAGGCAAGAGTCCGCTCGATGCGATTCGCGCTCAACAGGCTGCCGCGAAACCAGGCGCTGCTGCGGCCGCAGGAGCAAAGCCTTCGCCCCTCGACATGATTCGTAAGCAGCAGGCTGCCAAGGCGAAGCCGGAGGACGCCGCGCCAGCCCCCGAAGCCGTGTCTGCACCGGCAGAGGCTGTCGCGGTCGTTGAACCGGCTCCCGCGCCGGTGGCTCCGACTCTCAAACCCGCCGCGCCGACGACCGGTCCCGATGGCAAGCCGCTCAGCAAGCTGGACATGATCCGGATGCAGGGTGCCGCCAAGACATCGTGACCTGACTGCCGAATCGCCCTTAGGAAAACAATCGCAGCCCGGTGGGCAACCACCGGGCTGATTCATTGGTTGATTCTCGACGATTGTACGCCCGGCGCTGGACACGCTATGTTCCTCGCCTCGCGGGTCGCACGGGACTCGGGAAGACTTCCGCGTTCGACGCCACTGGAAACGGATGGCTTATTGGAACCGCACTGATTTCTGAGTAGCTGAATTCGCAAGAATTCAGTCAGTTCCGCGAAATCTGAACTCTTGCGAGTTCAGCTACTGCCTACCTTCCTCTGCGGGTCCATTTTGTTTCAGGACCAAAGGAATCTTTTGTGCGAATCGCTTATCTGGACTGTGCCTCGGGAATCAGTGGCGACATGACCGTCGCGGCACTGCTCGACGCGGGGGTGGATGCCGACGCCATTCGAGCCGGCATCGATTCGCTCGGCCTGCCCGGCGTGTCGTTGCACATCGAAGAGGTGATGCGAGGCGGCTTCCGCGCCAAGCACATCCGGGTCGAACATCCCGAGCAGCATGCTCACCGCCACCTGGCCGACATCCAGAAGATCATCAACCGTTCGGAGGGGCTGACCGACGACCAGCGCGACCTGGCGCTGCGCATCTTCGCCGCCGTGGCCGAAGCCGAAGCCAGGGTTCACGGCTCGACTATCGACAAGGTTCACTTTCATGAGGTCGGTGCGATCGACTCGATCGTCGACATCACGGCCGCCGCCATCGGCTTCACGCTGTTGGGTGTCGATGAAATCGTCTGCAGTCCCATCCCGACCGGTCGCGGCTCGGTCCGGATCGCGCACGGAGTCTGTTCAATCCCCACGCCCGGTACGGCGGAGCTGTTAAAGGGGGTGCCGCTCGTCGATGTTCCGGTCGAAGCGGAGCTGACGACTCCCACGGGAGCGGCCATCGTCAAGATGGTCGTCGATCACTTCGCCGACAGTCTGCCCGAGATGACCATCGACACGATCGGCTACGGCGCGGGGACGAAGGACTTCGACGATCGCGCGAACGTCTTGAGGCTGATCATCGGCGAGTCGCGTGCGACGGCGGGCTCGACTGACAGCGTGATGCTGCTCGAAACGAATCTCGACAATTCCACGGGCGAGGTGATCGGCTACACCAAGCGGCAACTCCTGGCCGCGGGGGCGCTCGACGTCTACTCGACCGCCATCCAGATGAAGAAGGATCGACCCGGCATCGTCCTCAGCGTGATCTGCCAACCCGACGACGTGGCCAAGCTGGAGGGCATCCTCTTCAACGAAACAAACACGCTCGGGATTCGGCGGCAGTTGATCCAGCGGTCGGTTCGCCAGCGGACAACCTACACGGTCGAAACCGACTTCGGCCCGGTGAAGGGAAAGCTCGCGTGGCGTCCCGATGAGCCGGTGATCTTCACCCCCGAGTACGAAGACTGCGTCGAAATTGCCAAGGCGCATGAACTGCCTCTGCGAGACGTCTTCCTCGCCGCCCAGGTCGCGTTCCTGATGGAAGAGCACGACGATGACGACGACGGCGAGGGTCACGACCATGACCATGATTGCGGTCACGACCACGATCATGAGGGCGGGCATGACCACGACCATGATTGTGCTCACGATCACGACCATTCCCATGACCACGATCACGACCATTCCCACGATCATGACCACGACCATCGGCACGATCACGATCACGGCTGATGGGAGGCGACTGAGGCCAAACGACAAAACGCCTCGTTTCTGAACAAGCGGCGCGAGGCCCTCAACAAACCGACTTTGCCGGTTGAGGGAATTGGACCGGTTCCCTAGAATCTCGGCCCATTGAGAAGGAAACCGGCGGTCCGTTCCGGCTGGCACACCCTTCACGATTTCATACGACTCACTGGAACGACGCGAGCTTCACGGAGGTTATGTCCGATGTCCAACTATCTCTTCACCAGCGAGTCCGTCAGCATGGGCCATCCCGACAAGGTGGCCGACCAGATTTCCGACGGCGTGCTCGACGCCCTGCTGGCTCAAGATCCGCGCTCGCGCGTCGCCTGCGAAACGCTCTGCACCACGGACCTCGTGGTCCTCTCGGGTGAGATCACCACGAAGGGCAAGCTCGACTACGTCCAGGTGGCCCGCGATGTCGTCCGAGACATCGGGTACACCTTCGATGACGTCGGCTTTCACCACGAGACCTGCAAGGTGCTCGTCGCCATTCACAGTCAAAGCCCCGACATCGCGATGGGCGTCGACCGCGAAGGGGCCGGAGATCAGGGCCTGATGTTCGGCTACGCCTGCAATCAAACGCCCGAGTTGATGCCGCTGCCGATCGCCCTCTCGCACCGGATCATCAACCGCCTGACCGAGGCTCGTCAGCAGAAGCAGGTTGACTGGCTGCGGCCCGACGCCAAGAGTCAGGTCACCGTCGAATACGATTCGAACAACAAACCGGTTGGAATCTCGGCCGTCGTCGTCTCGACCCAGCATCACCAGGATGTCTCTCAGGCCGATATCTCGAAGTTCGTGATCGCGGAGGTGGTACAGAAGTCGATCCCCGAGAATCTGCTCTCGTCCCAGACGAAGTATCACATCAACCCGACGGGCAACTTTGTCGTCGGCGGTCCGCACGGAGACACCGGCCTGACGGGCCGCAAGATCATCGTCGACACCTACGGCGGCTGGGGCCGTCACGGTGGCGGGGCCTTCAGCGGGAAAGATCCCACGAAGGTCGATCGCTCGGCAGCGTACATGGCTCGGCACGTCGCGAAAAACATCGTGGCAGCGGGCCTGGCCGACGAGTGTGAAGTGCAACTGGCCTACGCCATCGGCGTGGCCGATCCGGTCAGCGTTCACGTCGAAACGAACGGCACTCACAAGGTGGCCAAAGAAAAAATCGTGGGACTCGTCCGCGAACACTTCAAACTGACGCCGCTGGGAATCATCGAATACCTCAAGCTGCGACGACCGATCTACCGGAAGACGGCGAGCGGCGGTCACTTCGGCCGCAACGATGCCGACTTCTCGTGGGAAGCCACCAACAAGGCCGCCGACCTCAAAAAGGCCGCGGGGCTGTGATCTGATTTCGGAGTAGCCGTAGGATGGGCACTCTTGCCCGTCCGCTTTTCAACACAAAGCCGGACGGGCAAGAGTGCCCATCCTACGGACTTGTTCTCGGTCGCGTGGAAAGGACTCCATGCCGGAACGCAGTCAGTTCTCAAACGACCGCCTTGTGCGAGACGCGTCGCCGCCAACTGCGGTCGACAATTCTTGCGGCTTCGTCGAGCAAAGAACGGTTGCGCATTCTCGTCGTCAACTGGCGACCTGGATCTGGTCCACACTGTTGATCGCCGATGCGGTCCTCGTCGCGCGAAGAGTCTCGGGGGAGATGGCCCTCTCTCTGCCGCCAGCTCTCGCCCTGCTGTCGATGTCTGTCGTCGCACTCGCGTCCTTCGCCGCGTGGCTCGCGTTTCGTTCCGATTCGCCGCGTCAGGACATCTCGCAACCGAGCGGTTGGCTCCCGTTGGCCGTCTCGCTGGCCGCGCCCGTTCTTTGGTGCGTCACGCTCGCGACACAAGCCTCGCCGCTGGCCACGGGACTGCTGTTGGGAGTGGCTCTGGTTCAGTGGCTGGCCGTATTGTCGATCGTCGGCGCGGATCAACGTCTCGGAGTATCGCGACTGGTGGCCCGCGTGAGCGTTGAACCTCAGAGACCAGATCAGAAGCCGATCAATTCGCGCACACTCGCTTCCCTCGAACCATTCGTTCCCGCAGACGATCCACTCGGCGAGTGCGAGGAAACTGTCGAGCCCGTCGCATCGTCGAGCGACGAGGACGTCACGCAGTGGATGTCGCGGCGAGTGACCGATGAGGGGGAACTCGTCGAGGGCTGGTTGCGGGTCGAGTTCCCGGCCGGTCAGCGCGAGGCAACCGCTCACGTGTCGTTCTGCCCGCCGCTCTCCGGCCCCCCCGAGATTGAAACCGAAGACCTCGACGGAGCCGACCTGGAAATTCGAGTCGGCACGGCATTCCCCTTCGGGACGCGACTGACCGTGCGACGCAGCGGCTCCACCTCACAACCCGCTTCGGCCCGCATCGGCTTTGCCGCCGTGGTCGCCGCCAACCAGAAAGCCGCGTGAGTCCGGATTATTCAGGGGCCTGTAGCTGAGTTCGCAAGAACTCAGTTCGTGACTGTGCGTTGGGCTGAGTTCTTGCGAACTCAGCTACATACAGTTTGCGAGGGACCATGAATAATCCGGGGGAGTGTCACTCGCTGCGAATTTCGAGGACCACCGGCTCGAACAAGCCTCCCGGTGGCTGATGCTCCTCAACAGGACCGACTGACAGCCGAATGCTCACGACGTTGAATGGCTCAAGTCGTGAAGTCACTTCGCACGCGACGGCCTCACCATCGGAGTCGAATTCCGAAAGCGGCTCGTCGTTCAGCGAAACCGTTCCGCAGCCTCGCACCCCGGTACAGATCAGCCAAACCCGCTCGTCAGCATCCAAGTTGGAAGGGCGGTGAAACCGGCGTCGAAAGGACGCGGTCCCCGCAACGGCTCCGAACAAACGAAGCCAATCGCACGGCATCGCGGTGGTTCCCTCGGTGACCAGCGGAGTCTCCGCCCCGGAAGCCCCCTCCCACACGAACTCCCACGGTCCCAACAGGCGGATGCGATGCACGGGCACGATTTGAGGCTTCCTTCCCGGCGTCGTAGCACATGCTGCCAGCTTGTGCGTTCCAAATGAAATCTCCGACTGGCAAGGCCGGGCGACGCGGTTGTCCCGACAGGCGGTGGACAGGCACTTTTCCCGGCCAATCGCAAGAACTTGAGACTGCGCTAGTGTACGAAACCGACCGCCGATATACTCTCGCGGCACTGCACGGGGGCTTGGCGACGGACTTTCCTTTGAGGCTCTCGTTCATCGTGGAGTGAAGCTCCGACAAACCGCTCGTGGCGGGCGACTTTGGTTGCCGTTGGTCGAGGATGGGATTCCGATGATTGACAGTGCCGTTTTGCAATCCGACCATCTCGTGGAATCTGGTACCGAGGCCCCCACCGCCGTGACATCGAACTGGAACGGAACATCAGACCGCAGCGGTCGGACCGAACCCGTACTGGAGCCCTCCGGCGGTTGGAGCCGTCGCACCCGTTCGCTCCTGGGTGTGCAGATCGTCGCCGCCGGATCGTATCTCCCCGACAACATCGTCACGAATGCCGATCTGCAATCTCGCTACGGCTTCGATCCCGCCTGGATCGAACAACGGACCGGCATCCTCGCGAGGCGTCATGTTCTGCCCGAACAGGCGACGAGCCACCTCTGCATCGAAGCCGCTCGCCGGGCCATGAAGAACGGTGGTGTCGAGGCCCGTGAAATCGACCTCGTCGTGGTCGGCACGTTCACGCCCGACTATCAATGCCCGACTGTGGCCAACCTCGTGCAACAAGCCTTGGGGATCGACGCCCCCGCAATGGACGTGCATGCCGCCTGCTCGGGATTCGTCTACGCGATGGCCACCGCCGCGCAGTTCGTCGCCACGGGCAACAGCCGCATGGCCCTCGTCATCGGCGGCGATTGCAACAGCCGCATCGTGAACCCGCTCGAAATGAAGGTCGCGCCGCTGTTCGGCGACGGGGCAGGGGCCGTGTTGATGACGAAGGGTGACGCGCATCAGGGCCTGATGTGCTATCAGCTCGGTTCAGATGGCGGCGGCGGGAAAATGCTCGATCGCCAGGCGGGCGGCTCCAAGCATCCAATCACGCATGAAGACCTCGATGCCGGCCGACAGTACCTGCAAATGGACGGACGCAACGTCTTCAAATGGGCCGTCCGCGCCGTGACCGACAGCATTGAACTCGTCCTCCAAAAATCGGGCCTCTCCGCCCGCGACGTCGATCTGTACGTGCTGCATCAGGCCAACATCCGCATCATCAACAACGTCGCCGAGCAACTCGCCATCCCCCCCGAAAAGCTCTTCAACAACCTGCAGGACTACGGCAACACGTCCGCCGGTTCGATCCCGATCGCGCTGGACGAAGCCCTCCAATCCGGCCGCCTCGACCGCGGCGACACCCTCCTGATGAGCGGCTTCGGCGCCGGCCTCACCTGGGGCACCTGCCTCTTCCGCTGGTAGCCGGCACAGCCGGTTTGTCCGCGTCGAATCATGGGTTTGAGTATTGGGAAGCGATTCGCGCGATGGACGACGTACCCGCCCGGGCCTCAGGCATCCAGCGGACTGCGGACACCAGAACCTGGCCTGTTCATAACGTGGGTGTAGATCATGGTCGTGGTGACATCGTTGTGCCCAAGCAACTCGTGCATGGTGTGGATGTCATAGTTCGCCGGGTGGCCCGCGCGCGGCTTTGAGCGTCCAGGTCGCAGAGCGACAAGAGGTACAAGATCGGATGTTCGCTCGCTGCCTTTTGTGACTTCGTCACCCAGACGTCCAAAGCGACGTCTGTGCCACCCCGCCGTAGACCCGCAGAAACTTCTCCATCCGCCCGCCGAGCCAATAGGCGTCCTTCTCAGATCGAGCCATCCCCGCAACTACTTGCTTCGCTCGTTCAAGCGGCGATGGTGCGATCACGCCCAATGTCGGCCCCGCCGTTCCGCCAGACTTTTCATGGTCTGCCATGGCATCGGTCCTTGCCTGCGCGAATAACAGAGTTACCCCGCGCGCCGGGGTATCAGAGATATCCGGCGCGCCGGATAACACGTTACCCAACACAACAGGAAACTCAACGCTGTGATTGACAAACAATTTAGCGCATGGCATCTTGCGTCGCGTGAAATCCAAACCCGCGTCACCCGTCTGGCCGAGTTATCCAGCGCGCGGGTCAATTCACTGTTATGCACAAACTCTCCCACGAGGCGGCGAAGACATTTTCGGGATTCACCGATAACCGTCATCAACAAAGCGGAGTTTAAACATCAAAAGAAAGAGGACACACTATGAGCTTTCTCCAAGTTGCTAGTTGGAATATCGAGCATCTATCCGGCCAACCGCGAGCGGCGCGCCGGCAAAGTGCATATGCGCTGGCTGACCACATTGAAATGGCCGGCATCAACCTCCTTGCACTTCAGGAGGTATACCTCACTCCTTCAGATGAAGAGGTTCGACTGTTTGACAACCAGCCGGTTATCCAGAGCCGTGCACATTCTGACAAGCGAAACTCAGACCTCGACATCGTGTGCTATCTCCTGGAGGAGCACATGGATGACCCTTGGAAGTATGTGATTCTCCCCAATCGCCAGGCAGGCGACCGCACACAGCTCTGCGCCGTGATGTGGAATACCAAACGGCTAACCTTGGGCAGCTTTCGCCCCCTCGATGTAGCACATTCCGTCGATGGACACTCTTTGTGGGATCGCAAGCCTCATGTGCTGTCGTTCACGTCCTCGATTGAAGCATGGAGGCGTGGCACCGATGGCAAATGGGCGAAGCAACCTGAAAATCGGACAATCTCCATTGTCCCGCTGCACATGAAGTCCAACTATGGCGGAGTGACAGTGAACCGTCAGGTCAGGGCCAAGGAGGCCGTGACTCTGTGTGACGCAATCGATGCTATCAGGGGCGAGATCGACCCGAGCCTGATGATGCTCGGGGATACCAACATTCTGCGCAATGACGAGCCCGCGCTGGAGACATTCGTAAATCGGGGTTACATTGATCTCAACAATAACGATGCGACGACATATTGGAGCAAGGATTATGGCGAGTCACCATTTGATCGGATCTTCCTCGCGCCAGACAGGCCAGAATTCAAGTATAGCCGGCAGTATGTCCTTCGCTCGTCAGATCTGGAGCAGCACGACCGATTTCTTTCTGACCACTATATGATCAAGGTGAGCGTCAAGGACTATGTCGACGACGCTGATCCTCGATGAACTGTTCATGAAACGAGATGCATAACAAGCCTTGCAGCCGACGGTGCGATAGCATGTTTCTCAGTAGTCTTTTACTTCGCGCTTGAATGCCGATCGCGCGCCTCAGCTTAAGGCCATCGTTCGGCCTCAGAAGGGGCTTTTTGTGCTTGTTGAGGAACATACCCGGTCGTGGCATGTGACGAACGCCAAGGAGTTGGCTGCGGCGCCAGGTGCCACTGGCGGCAGCTTTGGACCGCCAGTGCCGAATGAGGACCGACCGGGAATCAGGCGGTAAAACAGCGAAGAGCCAAGGACATAGCCCGGCGCGTAGTTGATGATGAGCGACTGACTGAAGTGAAAGGTTGGAACGATGACCCATTTATTGGAACAAGCACTCCATCAAGTTCAACAGCTCCCCCAAGTCGAGCAGGATGCGATCGCCACGCTGATCCTTGATGAACTGACTGACGAACAGCGTTGGGGTGAGAGCTTCGCGCGTTCGCAAGATCACCTGGCACGCGTGGCCGCGAAGGTGCGTGAAGACATCCGAACCGGTCGGGTCCAGAGTGGAGGACATCGATCATGACACCAAGTGAACTCGACCCAGTCGAACAAGTGTGGCCGACCATCGCACCGCTGCTGTTTGTGCCGCACACTGAGCATGAATACGACGAGCTCGTGCAAATGCTCGACACCTTATCGATGTCGTCGGCGAGGATGAGACTCATCCGCTGGCATCGCTCATGGAGGTCATTGGCGTCCTGATCGAGAAATACGAGGATCAGCACGTCCCCGAGATTACCGTCGCCTGAACAAATCTGGTCGTTAGGCGGACTGCGCCGGATGCCACTGGCGGCTGCTTTGGGCCGTCAGTGCGGAATGAAGACCGACAGTGAATCCAATTAACCTGGTCGTTCGGCGGCAGCAGTAGACGACGGCGAATCCGGAATGTTGCTTGCATCTTTCGAGTGACTCGGACGACTGGTATGCTGGCGACATGATCAAGCCGCGTGTTTACGTCGAAACTTCAATCCCCAGCTTCTACCACGAGTTGCGAACCACACCGGACGTTGTGGTTCGTCGCGAATGGACACGGCGGTGGTGGGACGATGCGCCGGACAAATACGAACTTGTCATCAGTCCCGCCGTGGTTGGCGAACTCTCGCTGGGCATCCCCGAACGAAGTGCGCAGCGTCTTTCCCTGATTCAAGACCTGCCGTTGCTGACCATCGAGGATGAAATCACCGAGATCGTTGACGCCTACATTCGGCACAAAGTCATGCCCGCCGATCCGTCGGGCGATGCATTGCACCTGGCCATCGCGTCGTTTCACAAATGCGATTTTCTGGTCACTTGGAACTGTCAGCAGATTGCCAACGCCAACAAGTTCGGACACATTCGCCGCACAACACACTGCTGGGCTTGTTCGTTCCGGCACTCGTGACACCCTTGGAACTTCTCGGAGCCGATCATGAAACCAGCAATGCCTGATCCCGTCATTGATGAGATTCGCGAAATCCGACACCAAATCTCCGCCATGTGCGACCACGATCCGGCCAAATTGGTGGCGTACTTCCAGCAGATTCAAGAGCAATACCGCGATCGTCTCATTACATCGCCGCGCTTCGCGCCACCAACAGCCGCCCAACAAGTCGGTCAAGCCGACGCGAACAATGCGGGCGTGTTGCCCTGCCCAGTCTGACCTGAGATTGAAAGCCTGTCGCTTCGCGCAGCCTTGTCCGTAACGACGTACCTTCGGCGTTAGGCGGATGGCGGCGGCTCGTTCATGGCGGGCATGCCGACGACGGGGAGGGGGTCGCGGGGGGGGCGTTCCTGGTCGCTTGGGGCGATGCGGTCGAGGGGCATTTTGTCGACGCTCTGTCTGAGCAGCAGATAGATGATCGTGACGCTCGTCCAGAAGAGGCTGATGCCGAAGCTGGCGAGCAGCCCTTGGACGAGCAGGGTGCAGCAGGCGGTCAGGGTCTCGGCGGACCAGTCGCTCCCTGCGCCGGACGTCGCGATGCTGAGCGTGATCGCCAGCGTCCAGCCCATCGCCAGCGAGGCGAGGAAATGGAGCACGCTCCCGAAGGCCGCCGCCACGACGGCGCACCACGCGGCATACGCGGGGCGTCCGGTCCAGAGGCTGTACGAGCGGCTGAGGCCGCCGAAACCGTCGCAGTCATCGACCGCAATCGCTGCAATCATCAGCGGCCAGCCGAGCGCAGCGGCCAACAGCAGGACGGCGATGATGAAGCCACACGCGAGCAGCACGGGAGCCGCCAACAACAACCACGTGTTCCCGACAAACGGCAACCGACCCAGCCACGCCATCACGAGGACAGGCAGCATCACAATCGCTGACGCCGCCAGCGGAATCAGCGGCGCGGCGACCGCTCGACTCCAGCGTGAGACTCCGAATTGAGTCGCCTGCCGAAACGAGCCAGCTTCGTCGCGAGCAAACTGAACCGCCGCGAGCCGACAGATCGCCAGGCCAAACAGCGACCAAACGATCACGGCCCAGAGACAGTCGAACGCGGCACGGCCTCGACGCAGCGCGGTCACGGGACGTGCGGACGACTCGGAGGGATTCAACGCCTCTCGGGCGGACGCGAGCACATCGCACCACGGCCGCGCCACGAGAGGCACTGGCGCGAACAAGTCGGCCCACTCCGCGGATGCGATGGGCTCGATCCGAATGGCGAAGTTGGAGCCACTTGGCCCGGTCGCCCTCTCCAATATGGGATTCATCGCCGAGGAATCGTTCGGCTCGATCCAGTCTCCCACTTGGGCACCCAACGCGATCGCGAACAGCGCGAGGCCGCTCAACAGAATCTGTCGCAGCGAGACGGCGATGCCGAATGCGCGGAACAAATGGAGCCAGGGGAAGAGGCGTCGATAGGGAATCTGATCCGAAGGCGTCATGCCGGGGTCTCGGTGAGGGTCAGCTTGGGAAGGAGGCCATAGTGAAGCCGGTCGCCCCACAAACCGCCAGTGTGCGGCGATCGCACTCGACAGCCGGTTGAAACACTCGTGGGGGCAGGTTTTTTACCTGCCCGGGG
>JANODP010000277.1:0-26056 GCA_031412755.1 Schlesneria sp.
GACGTGAGTCCCCTGAATTCGCGTGGTTCGCAGTGACGGCCGCATTCAGGGGACTCACGTCCCCCGCTCCGAAACCGGTTTTGAAACTGCTTCTAGGGACGCTCGACCTTCGGGAACTGCTTGTGCAGAAGTGTCTCCGCCTCGCGTTGGACTTCGGCGAGCGCGGGCGAATCGATCGCGTTCTGTAACTCGTGTGGATCGGTGCGGTGGTCGTAGAGTTCTCGCGCGACAGCCTCGCCCGTGCGCCAGTCGCGCCATTCGGTGTAGCGGAGGTGAGTCGTGCGGACGCTGCAGCCCATCGTGGTCGGGGCCTTCGAGGGCTCGCGATCGTAGTAGGCGGGGCGCGGGTGCTGCGTGAAGGCGGCCGACTTCACGGAGATCGAAGGGTCCTTCAAGATCGGCCCGAGGCTCGTCCCCTGTGTCGCCTCGGGCTTGGGCAACCCGCACAGATCGACCAGCGTCGGGAAGAGGTCGATCAACTCGACCAGCGACGAGGTTTGTTTCCCCGCGTGTTGAGAGCCGGGAACCGCGATCAGCAGCGGCACGCGCGCATCGAGCTCAAAGTTGGAGGTCTTGCCCCACAGGCTGTGCTCGCCCACGTGATAGCCGTGGTCGCCGACGAAGACGATCACGGTCTTGTCGTTCAGTCCGTGCCGATCCAGCGCGTCGAGCACCTTGCCGAGTTGAGCGTCCATGTAGCTGATGTTGGCCAGGTAGCCGTGGCGGATTTCGGCCGCCTGTTCGGGGGTGAAGGTGACCTGGTTGGCGGGCAGTCCGCGAATTTCGCGTCCGTCGTGGAAGGCGACCTCGGGCGAACCGGCCGGCCGCGCGGGGTTGAGTTGCGGCAGCTTGGCTCGGTCGTACAGGTCCCAATACTTCTTTGGAGCGTTGAACGGCGCGTGCGGCTTCCAGAACCCGACCGCGAGAAAGAACGGCTGGTCGCGCACCTCGCCCATCACGCGCACCGCCTCGGCGGCGACGCGGCCGTCGAAGTACGCCTCATCGGAAACGTCGCGGCGTTCGCACAGCGGGACCTTGCCGTACTGTCTCGCGGCGGGAGCGGCCCCGTTCGGCGGCAACTCGCCCGAGACCGTCGGCACGTCATCGCCGTGGTTGGCGTAGTGCAGGAACTCATCGGCCGACCACGAGCGGCGATCGCCCTTCTCGGCCGTGTGCCAGTTGTGGAAGATCTTGCCGACGCAGCGCGTGGTGTAACCGTGCGTCTTGAACCAGAGCGGCAGCGTCGTCACGTCGGGATTGAGTTCGCGAAAGTGAACGCCGTTGTTCCAGAGCTTCAGCGAGTCGGGCCGGCGTCCGGTGAGCATGGACGAGCGCGACGGATTGCACACCGCCTGCTGGCAGTACGCCCGCTGAAACTGCACGCCGCGCCGGGCGAGTCGGTCGAGGTTCGGCGTGAGGGCGACAGACCCATACGACGCCAGATCGGGTCGCAGATCGTCGGCCATGAGGAACAGGACATTCGGGCGCGAAGGCGGCTCGGCGGAACTGACCACACCGCACAACAGCAGGCAGGCCGCGCAGGATTGGAACGCTGACATCGGGTTGGCTCCGGAAGCGGGTGACGAGGGCGGCGTTTATACCGCGAGCATCCCCGATCAAGCCAACCCGCACGCAATCCGGTAGTGGGTCAGTTTGAAGAAAGTCGTAGTGTGGCACGCTCTGAGTCCTCGACGGGCGTGGTGTTTTGGGGGCTTGTTACCCCGCCCTTCGAGGACTCAGGGCGTGCCACTCAACCTGACCCACGACCCGCAATCCGGTCACCACCCGGGAGCAGTCGTCAATTGGGGGTCCTCTTCCGCTCCCCTCGCCCCCGTCTTCGGGGGAGAGGGGCAGTGTGGCCTGATGAAAAGGCTTCCGATCCGAGTGAATTGGGCGATTGGGGTGATCGCGAACTGGTTGCGGTTTCCTCCGCCATCCGTGCTCCGGCTCTGCCATCCGTGCGAAGCCGATCGAAAGGAAAAAACGCACGGATGGCAGGGCCAGAGCACGGATGAGTCCTGACAAACGGCGCAAGACAGGACTCGGTGGTTGAAAGATCGTTTCATCAGGCCACCCTAACCCGCTCCCCGAAGACGGGCGGGAGAGGGGACCAGAAAAGGCGACCACCAATTGACAACTGCACCCTCACAAACCTCGCGCCGCCTCAGCGCGTGTTCCCTTTCGGGATTTTCTCGCCACAGGAAAACTTGTCGCCGGGGGAGGCCGGCTTCTTGGGGTGGGTCAGGGCGCAGCCGACCAGCCAGACCAGCGTGAGCGCCAGGAGCAGGCAGCGACGGCGGGTGGGGCACAGTGTGCGGTGTTGAGATTTCGCCGTGAACGGCATGTCGCATCCTTGCGTCGAGGAAGAGGAGTGGCATCGCGGCGGCAGTCCGATCGCCGCGCGAGTGGGTTGGTTATCGTGACGGCTTCTTTGCGCTGTGGAAGCGGCGGTTGAAGACATCGGGATCGAAGGGGTCGTGGGGCGCGTCGTCGAACGGCAGGGCGGTGTCATCTTCGGGCAGAGATTGAGGTGCGTCGTTCTTGATTCCGTTGGCGGTGACCACCCGCGATTTTGTGGCGGCGGTCGAAGCGGCGGCGGGTGTGACGGCGGCGTCGCGCGGCGGTGACTCGAAGGGCGCGGCGGTCGTGTTCGCGACATCGTCGGGCGCGGACTTTTTCCGGCCGAGCACGCTGGGCCGTTGGGCCAACTCCCGCTCCTCGGTCTGCTTTTCCTTGGCCACCAGTTTGACGAAGTTTCGCAGCGTCTTGAGTTGTTCGGCACTTTGCGGTCCGTGGAAGATCGCCGCCGTGCCGCCGTGGCTGCCCTGTGGAATGGCGACCAGCGGACTGAGCGCCGGCTCTTTGATGTCGATGTAACGCAGGACTTCGGCCAGGTTCCGCTCGGTGTACAACCGATGACCGTTGGCGCCGAAGCGGGTCGAGTTCAGTTTGAATTCGCTCCCCGAGGCCGGGCCGTGACAGGACGCGTTGCCGCACTTGTTCATCAACAGCGGTTGGACTCGCGCGGTGAAGGACGTCGCCGTCTCCTTCGACAGTCCGCCAAGCGATTCGACCTCCGGCACCACGAAGCCGTCGACAGTCTTCCACGGTGACAATGTGGCCGCCACCGCCGCGACGGGCTTGGCGGTGAGGGTGTCATCGAGCCGGCGCAGCAGCTTGCGCGCCTCCTCGTGATCGGCGTCCCGCTTCAGGCATTTCTTCAGTTCGTCGCGGGCCTCGTCGTACAGGCGGTACGAGATGCACCACTGCGCGAGCATCACGTGCGTGGCGGGCGTCGGTTCGACGATCGCGTCGCGCTGTTTGCGATAGGCGTCGCGCAGGCTGTCGGCGACCAGCTTGACCTGATCTTCGGGAACCTGCACGCGCCCGCTGGCCTGTTCGACCAGCCAGCCCCCCGCGTTGCGGGTCATCTGTCCGGTCAGGATGCGTCCCGAGTTCATCACGATCACCCGCTCGCGCAATCCGCCGTCGTCGGCCTGCACCGACAGCGCCAGCGACACGACCAGCGACAGACCGAAACCGGCCAGCAACACGCAGCCGATACGAACGACGGGCAACGCGCGCACGATGCGTCTCCGCACGAGAACGGATGGAACGAAGATCTGCCTGGGGAAGAGGGAAGGGCGGGAAGTTAGGCGGCCCCCTCTTTTCGGTCAATCCGAAGTTTGGTTGTGGAGCGACCCGTTCGCCGGGAGATTGTCGGGCTGAGCCTTGCAAGCGAATACCTTCGATCCAAGAATGTCGCACGCCTGCGAGTTGCCTGGGCGACCGTCGGGGCTCCCGCCTGCCATCCACCCCCATTCACCATGAGGTTCCCACCATGTTTCGACGCTGTGTTTTGCCATCACTGACCGCTGCAGTCCTCGCCGTTGCGGCGACCCGCTGGCTGGTGGCCGCCGAACCGGCCGGTCTGCCGCCCGTGCCGCATCCCAAGGACAATCCATCCACGCCCGAGAAGATTGCCCTCGGCAAGCAGCTCTACTTTGATGGCCGCATGTCGGCGGACAACAAGGTGTCGTGTGCCTCGTGTCACGACCCGGCCAAGGGCTTCAGCAATGGCGAGCAGTTCGCCACGGGTGTCGAGGGGAAAATAGGTGGCCGCAACTCGCCCACCATCATCAACTCGGCTTACGGCAAGTTGCAGTTCTGGGACGGGCGGGCCAAGAGTCTGGAAGATCAGGCGATGGGGCCGGTGTTCAATCCGATTGAAATGAAAATGACGGCTCCAGATGTCTTGAAGAAACTCAACGCGATCGAAGGCTACAAGAAGCAATTCCAGCAGGTGTTCGGCACCGACGTGACCGAAGATGGCATTGCGAAGGCGATCGCCGCCTACGAGCGAACCGTGCTGTCGGGGGACGCTCCGTACGACAAGTTCAAGGCGGGCGACAAAGCCGCACTGTCGGAGCCCGCCGCGCGCGGGATGAAGCTGTTCCTCGGCAAGGCCAACTGTAGCGCGTGCCATTCGGGCGCGAGCTTCACCGACAACGGCTTCCACAACATTGGAGTCCCGGGCAAGGACGAAGGTCGCGCGGCGATCAACAAGTCCGAAGGGGACAAGGGAGCCTTCAAAACCCCGACGCTGCGCGAGATCGCCCGCACGGCGCCCTACATGCACGATGGCAGCATGAAGACCCTGGAAGAGGTCGTCGCGCACTACAACAAGGGTGGCACGCCTCATCCGCAACTCGACGAGGAACTCTTTCCACTCAAACTGACCGACGCCGAAGCGGCCGACCTGGTCACGTTCCTCAAAGACGGGCTGGCGAGCGCGAGCTATCCGGCGCATACGGCTCCCGAACTGCCGAAGTGATGGGGGAGGTCATTCGTCACCAGTCATTGGTCATTAGGTAAAGACAACCGGCCCAACACTAGTGACTAGTGACTAATGACTAGTGACCAATGACCAATGACTAACAACAGGATTGAGGCAGCGGGCATGGCGAAACGGAAGATCGGTGTCTGGTTGGTGGGTGCTTGGGGTGGTGTGGCGACGACGGTCGTGGTTGGCTTGTGTGCGTTGCGGAAGGGGATTGCGGACACGACGGGTTTGGTCAGCGCGCTGCCTCCTTTCGCAGGGCTCGATCTCGTTCAATGGGACGAGCTCGTCATCGGCGGTCACGAGATTCGCGAGACGTCCTACTCGGCGGAAGCTCGGGTGCTGCTGGAGCAATCCAAAGTTTTCAACCCGCAGATGCTGACGTCCGTCGCGCCGCTGTTGGCCAGGTTCGACAAGAACGTTCGGCCCGGAACGCTGATCAACGTCGGAGCGACGATCGACGCGCTGGCCGGTCCCGCCGCCGCGAAGACTCGCAAGGAGACGGCTGCCCAGGCGGTGGCCCGGCTCGCGAAAGACATCTCCGAATTCCAGACGCGCGAGAAGTTGGAGCGGGTCATCGTCGTCAACGTCTCCTCGACCGAGCCGCCTCCGCCCGACGAGGTCCGTTCGTGGAAGTGGGCCGACGTCCAGAAGTCGCTTGCCGCCAAAAGCCCTTCGCCGTTGCCGGCCAGTACGATCTATGCCATTGCCGCGATGCAAAGCGGTTGTCCGTTCGTCAATTTCACGCCGTCGATCGGCTCCGATCTGCCGGGTCTCGACGAGTACTCGCGGCAACAAAAAGTCGTGCATGTCGGGCGCGACGGCAAGACGGGTGAGACGCTGATGAAGGCGGTCCTCGCCCCGATGTTTGCCGCCCGCAACCTGAAGGTGATGAGCTGGGTCGGCCACAATATATTCGGGAACCTCGACGGCAAGGTGCTCGACGATCCGGTCAACAAGGCGAACAAGGTGAAGTCGAAGGACCACCTGCTGACGGAGATTCTGGGTTACAAGCCGCAGACATTGGTCTCGATCGAGTACATCGAATCGTTGGGCGACTGGAAGACGGCGTGGGACCACATCCACTATCAGGGCTTTCTCGGCACGCCGATGGTGTTGCAGTTCATCTGGCAGGGCTGCGACTCGCTGCTGGCAGCTCCGTTGGTGATCGATCTCATCCGCCTGACCGAACGCGAATCTCGTCGCGGTTCGAGCGGCGTGATGTCGCACCTCGCCTCGTTCTTCAAAAGCCCGATGGGCAACGACGAACCCGCCTTCGCCTACCAGTTCCAGCAGTTGATGCAGTGGGTCGAGCAGGTCGGCAAGGAATGAATTCCAACGTGCCGAGCGATGGTTCGCGTTGGTGTGGTACGCCCTGAGTCTTCGAAGGGCGTGGGCTTATTGAAAGGGCGAGCGTGCCTCCCCATCACCACGCCCTTCCCACAGCGTCAGGGCGTGCCACTCTCGTCACGCTTCATCTGGTCGTGCCACCCCGCTGGCCGTGTGAAGATTTGAGTGGAAACTCCACCGGTTATCTCGCGATGGCTCCTTGGCAGCTTGACCCTGCACCGGCGGTGCAGCCGAAGCAGTGACGGCCGGTGACGATGCGGCGGTTGGAGAGTGACGTTGGCTCGAAGTCGAAGATCGTGTGCGGCGCGGTTGGTTCAAGTTCCAGGTCGAGCATCTGGTTGAAGTCGCAGTCGAACAGGCGGCCCTGCCAGTCGACCGACAGCGTGTTGCGGCACATCACGCCCGCCGCCGCCGACGGATTGAAGGCCTCGATCAACTTCTGTTGGTACTGCTCGTACCGGCCCGATTGCAGCAGGTCGTCGAGGAACCGGCTGATCGGCAGGTTGGCGAGAGCGAACAGTTCGTTGAAGACGACGCCGTACCGCGAAGCCAATTCGCGGTGATAGTCCTCTGCCAGCCTGGCCTGGTCCGGCGGCAGCGATGGTCCGAGCGGGTTGTAGACCAGATTGAGGATGAGCCCGCTGTCAGTCTGTCCGTAGCCGAGGCCGTTCAATCGGCGCAGGGCCTCCAGCGACTTGGCGAAGACTCCGTCACCGCGCTGCGCATCGACGTTCTGTTCCAGATAGCACGGCAGCGACGCGACGATCTCGATGCGGTGCCCGGCCAGAAACTCGGGCAGGTCATCGAAACCGGGGGCGAGCAGAATGGTGAGGTTGCAACGGTCGATGATCCGGGGGACCAGCCCGCGCGCCTGCGCGACGAGCCAGCGAAAGTGCGGGTTCATCTCGGGGGCACCGCCCGTAATGTCGAGCGTCGAGAACGGATGCCGCTTCAGCACGTCGAGGCACGCCTGCATCACGTCCTGCGTCATGATCTCGCGCCGATCCGGACCGGCATCGACGTGGCAGTGCCGGCACGTTTGATTGCACAAGCGACCGACGTTGACCTGCAGCACATCGGGGCTCGTCGCGGTCAGAGGCGGCAGCCCGTGTTGTTGCAGCGTCTGATCGAACCGCGCCAGCGAGTCGCCCCGTTCGAGCTGTCGCACCTGTTCGCGCGGATCGGCCAACGGGTGAGCCTGTCGGAGAAGAGTGAGCGACGGCATGAACGGTCATCCTTGGTCAAGCAATAGCGGGAGATCCAGCAATTCGCCGTCGATCACGCTCGTCGAACGGTCCACATCTCGTGCTTGACGGTGGCTTTGGTGATGGCGAAGGCGGAGCGTTGGGCGAACTGATCGAAGAGGGCGTTGGCTTGTGCGGGGTTGGCTGTGCCGGCGTGAGCCTGCAGCAGATAACGCAAGGTCAGAGGAGTGCTCTTGGTTGGGAGGAGTGGTCTTGCGAAACAGGCGGAGGCTCCCATCCAGCCGTCTTCGCGGACGTGCCAGTGAGTCGGATGGCTCGGGTTGGAAGGGTGATCGAAGTACGTGATCCCCTCGGTCACGGCTTCACCCCGCGCGGCGGTGGCGACCGTGCCGCTGTAGTCCATCCAGCGGGCGCGGTTGCCGAAAATGGCCGGCTCGCCGACTCGGCCCTCGCTGTCGGAGAGCTGTCCGCCACCAAAGTGAGCCGACAGACTCTTGGCGACTCGCACGGCGAGGAACCCGAAGTTGGTCTTGCCGAACTCCAGCATGTCGGCCGTGGGACGGAAGGTCGATTGGAGTTCGACGAGCGTCTCACCATTCTCGCCCGGACGGACGGCGGCGATCAGTTCCTGTTCGAGCAATTCTTTCGGATCGTGTCCGTCGAACCAGCCGAGTTTGACGGCCATCACCGCTTCGTCGTCTCCGTCCACGTATGCCAGCCACTCCTTCTGCCGGATGCGCGCGGGAGATGTGTTTCCCCAGAAGTCGATCCCGAGCACCTTGTTGTGAGCGAACCAGATCGACTGGTGGTGATCGTGATTCGGCGCGCCGGGATGCCCCATGCGAGTCAGGCTCGCCCCCGACGGGCCGTTCAGCGGGAAGAAGAAGGGGCGCGGATAGCTTGTCCCGAAGTGCCAACACAACCGTTCGTGTCCGTCGATGAGGAACGATGCTCGGTGATCGGGGAGCGGGATGACCTGGCAGCGCGGGATGCGGTACGGCATGGCGGTTCGTTTTTGGTCAGAGTTGAGAGTCAGGATCGGGTTGCGCTCCACATACCAACCCGCAGCGTAAGCGAGGGCGTCGTCACGGTTCGCCCTCGCTTACGCTGCGGGTTGGTGTGTGCGACTCCGAGGCGGGCCAAAGCCTACCCCGTTCTGAACGCTCCCTTCAACCAGTCGGGAACTTTGCCAAGTTCGCGTCCGTCCGAAAGAAACCGCTTGCCGAAGAAATGCTCGATGGCTAAGCTGCTGACGGTCGATCTTGAGACAAAACGTCTCCCGACAGGTTGAGGTGAGTGACGATGACGGTTCAGACGTTCCGTGATTTACTGGCGCAGCGTCCTTTCAGGCCCTTTCGTGTCGTGATGTCGAGTGGCTTGGAGTACGAAGTGCGCCATCCCGAGATGGCGGCCCTGACTCGCACGGACCTCTATGTCGGGATCGAGGTCGCGGACGACGGGATTCCCGCCCATTTCAAAATCTGCTCGCTGCTCCACATCACCGCGATCGAACCGTTGTCTGTTTCGACGGCAAGTTCGGCGTGATTTCTGTGTGTTCGGTAGTTCTGCTATCGGTCGGTTGTTCAACTCCTGCCGCCCTGTTCGATGCGAGGTTCCCATGGCCGAGTCATCCGTTGCCTACAAACTGCTGTTGAAAGTCGCCCAGCGCATGAGGCTGGCTGCCGTGGGGCGGAGCTTCTACTGGGCGTTCATCGTCCTGTGCGGAGTCTTCGCCGCGGCGCTGTTGACCGCGCGGTTGACGGGCCTCGCGCCGGGGCTGTTCGATGTCTCGAACACGACGTGGCTGGCGTTGGCTGCCGTGCCGGTCCTCGCGGGGCTGCTGGCTCTGCTCGTTCATCGCAGGCCGACGCTGCCCGATGCGGCGCGGTTGGTCGATCGCTCGACGGGAGCCAAGGATCTCTACCTCACCCTGTCGCTGATCGACTCGTCTGCCGGTGAGTACCAGCCGCTGGTCGTGAAGTCGGCGGAAGCCCGCGCGACGCACGTCTCGCCCGAGCGCGTGTTGCCGTTCACGTGGCAGCGGCGGTTCTGGCATGCGGTCTGGGTTCCGGCGCTGGTGGCGGCGGGAGTCTTCGGCGTGCCGCAGTTCGATCCGTTCGGCAAGGTCGCCAAGGCGAACCTCGTTGAGAAGCGACACGAGCGTCTGGCCGACAGCAAGAAAGCAACCGAACTGCGGCTCGAAGAGGTCCGCAGGAAGATTGAAGACCACGAGGAACAGAATGCCGCGGAAGATGCGATCGAAGAGTTGAAGCTCGCCTTCAACAAGATGCAGCCGACTCAAAAGATGGACAACCTCAAGACCTTGCAGATCGAGCAGAAGGACATCGGCAAGCTGTGGCGGCAGATCAGCGCCGAACGGCTCAAGGACATGATGAAGAACTCGCCGTCGGGCGATCAGCAGTTCGGAGCGAACGAGGACGAGAAGCTCGAAAAATGGACGCAGGAGTTGCAGCAGGGAAATGCGGGCGGCGTCCAGAAGGAATTGGCGGACATCAAGCAGGCGTTGCAGAAGCTCGCCCAGACGAAAGACCCGATCGAGCGCAGCGAGCTCATGCAGCAGTTGAAGGAGAAGATGGCGGCCCTGGAAAAACTGGCCGAGGACAAGATAGGCAACAAGGAGTTGGCGTCGGCTCTCGAACGGGCCATGCAGCAACTCGAACTGTCCGAGCAAAGCGATCTGTCGAAGGAGGCACTCGAATCGGCGATGCAGTCGCTCGAACTGTCGCAGGCGGAGTTGCAGGAACTCGAACAGGCGATGAAGGATCTCAAAGAGTTGGAACAGGCTCTCAAGACGATCCAGCAGGCGAAGAAGCTGAACGAGGGCGAGAAGCTCGACGGGGCGAAGGCGGGCGAGTGCAAGACGCTTGCGGATTACGAGGCCCTGTACGCGAAGTTGCTCGCCGAGGGGGGAGCCGAACAGGAGGAGGAGAAGGAAGGGGAAGGAATGGGCGAGCGCGGCTTCGGCAAGGGGGGCGAGGCTCCCGAAGACGACTCGGTCGAGACCGGCTTCAAGTCCGAGCAATCCAAGTCGGCCGTCGTCGCGGGCAAGATGCTGATGTCGATGCAGCAAAAGGGTGAGGCCGAAAAGGGCGAGGTCGTCCGCGACTACAAGGCGCTCCTCACGACGGTCAAACAGGGCGCGATGGAGGCCCTCAACACCGAACAGATTCCGCCCGGTTACCACGAGGGGATCAAGAGCTACTTCAGCGCGCTCGAGAAGGCGAAAGAGAAGAACCAGCCGAAATAATCGAGTTCGATTTCAAGACATCCCACCACGCCTGCGGTCTCCGTGGGCGTGGTTTTGTTTCCAGTGTTGAGTTCCCGTAGCACATGCTGCCAGCTTGTGCGTCTTCGGTCCTGATCGCACAAGCTGGCAGCATGTGCTACGGGGAGTGAGTCCGTGAACTTTCAAAGGATGACGAGAACATTCAGTCTCGTGGCAATTCTGGCTGCCGCGCTGGTCGGCTGTCGCGGCAAGGTGTCGCAGGAGTGGGAGATCGCAATCGACAACCGGAGTCCGTCGGTGGTTGATGTCACGGCAACCTTCGGCATCACGGGAAACGGATATCAATCCCAGGGGAATGCGAGTCTCGGCAATGTGGCCAGCGGCAAGGTGGTGACGCTGGTGGTTGGGCCCGGGTCGACGGTGGTCAAGACGGTGAAGGTGACTCGCAACGGCGAGGTGCAGGAATTGAAACCCGACGCGGAAATCTCGTCGGGAAAGAAATATCTCATTGTGGTTGGCGCGGATGGCAAGCCGAGCGGGTCGGTGTCGGGCAGGTAACTCCTCACGCAGACAACAGGGATCCAATCCGGTGAGTTCGCAAACTTCTGTCGATCGTTGGACGGTGTTGCTTCCGGTGATCGCGGCTGTCGCGTTGACGGGTTTCTGGTTCGCGGGACCGTCGCGCGATGCACTCGTCGTCTATTGTGCTCACGACAAAGTCTATGCCGAGGCGATCCTGAAGGACTTCGAGCGGCAGACGGGCATCCGCGTCGATGTGCGGTACGACACCGAGGCCACGAAGTCGCTCGGTTTGATCAACCTGATCGTGGCCGAGCGGCAGCAGCCGCGCTGTGATGTCTTCTGGAACAACGAACTGCACGGCACGATCGAGTTGCAGGAGCAGGTGTTGCTCGAACCGCACAAGGGTTCGGGTTGGGAGCGGTTGCCCGACCAGTATCGCGATGCCGACGGATACTGGGTCGGGTTCGGCGCACGGCTGCGGGTACAGATCGTCAACATTCAGAAACTGGCGGCCGATGAGGAGTCGGTGCAGAACCTCTTGGCCCTCGAACCGTCGCGGGCCGCGGTGGCAAAGCCGCTGTTTGGGACCACGCTCACGCACTACACGGTTCTCTGGCACGAATGGGGTCCGGAACGACTGAAAGCCTGGCATCACGGACTTCGTTTGCGCGGCATTCGCGAAGTCGATGGGAACGGTGCGGTGAAGGATCTCGTCGCGCAGGGCGTCTGCGATGCGGGACTCACCGATACGGATGACTTTTTTGTCGCCATCGACGATGGACAGCCGGTTGAGATGCTGCCCGTACACGTGCATGTGGGGTCAAGACGAACTGAAGGGGCTCCCCTCACGTTTTCCGACGGTGAATCGGTACAGGGGCCAAAGATAAAGACGATCTGCATCCCCAACACAGCGGCGATCATTCGAGGTACTCAGCGGTTGGAAGCGGCGCGGAAGTTAATCGACTTCCTCGCGTCGGCCGAGACGGAACTCGCGCTGGCCCGGTCGAAGTCGCGGCAGGTGCCTTTGGGGTGGGTCGATGAGACGCAGTTGCCCGACGAAGTGCGTCGATTGAAAAGGTGGGTGGCGGATGGGATCGATCTGCGTCTGATGATGCGCGCGCGGCGCGAGTGTCTGGAATGGCTGAAGTCGGAGTACTTGAAATGAATGCGGAATGCGGATTGCGGATTGCGGATTTGGTAAAGACATCGCTGTTGCGATTGCCAGGTTGTGCCGCCTTCAATCCGCAATCCGCAATCCGCAATCCGCATTCCCTCCCCGTCGTTCGAGATGAGGCCCGTTCATGAGCCTCGTGTCCGCCTGCTTGTGGACACTGGCTCGGACGCTGGTGATCTGTCTCGTGGCGTGGCCGATTTGCGTGGCGGTGGAGCGCTGGTTGCGGAGCCTCTCCGAGGTCCGGCGGTCAGTCGCATTGATCGGCCTGCTGGCGCCGCTCTGCTTTCCCGAGTTGCTGGTTGGGTACGCCCTTCGAGACACCGCGATGGATCATCCCCGCTGGTTCGAACGGCTCGTGCGGTTCTTGATTTCTGATTGGCCGGAAGGTGCCACCAATCGTTCCGGCCTCGTGCGGACGATCTGGGCCGAGCTGCTCTGCGGGGGTTTGTTGTTTGTGCGAGTCATCCCCGTGGGGGTCGTCGGACTGCTGGCGGCACCGGTCGGCAATCTCGATGCGGCGGCGATGCACTGCCGCTGGCTGCTCGTTCGCGGACGGGGACGCTCGGCACGCGAGTGGCTGGAGTTGTGGAGGTGCTACTGGCACGGGAGGGTGCTGCGCGCCCTGCCGGCTCTCGGTCTGATGGGAATCGTGGCGTTTCAAGAGTTTGAACTGGCGGCCCTGCTGATGACAACGAGCTGGACCGACTGGTTCGTCGCTGCGGAACGGGTGGGCCTCAGCCGGAGCGAGATGTTGCGCCAGACCTCGTGGCCGCTGCTCATGCAACTGCCGGTGCTGCTGGCCATCGTCTGGTGGATGCGTCGAACTGCCGTTCGTTGGCGAGGAGAAACTGCGAATGAGACGGAGGCTGTTGCGGGTAGTCGCTCGAAGAGAGTGACGTCTTGGTTCGCGTCAGGTTACATCACCGTCGCGCTCGTCGTGGGTTGCCTGATTCCACTGAGTCTGATCGGCTGGCGAACGGTTGAGGGGCTGAGCTTGCTGCTACGACAGCGAACCCAACAGATGGGCCTTGCGCGGGAAATCGCGATCTCCACCGCCGTGGCCTTGTGCGCGGGGCTGACGGCGTGGGCGATTTGCCGGTGGATCGTCCTCGCCAGCCCGACGCGCGAGCGAGAGCCCCGCGTTGCATGGTTGCGAGGCCCTCGCTCGCGCGCCGGGCTGGTGAGGAGCGTCATCCTCTTGCTGCCCGGTCTGCTTGGCTCGCTCCTGTTGAGTCTTGGCATGGTCGCGCTGTTTCAGTTCTCGTGGCTGAGGCCGCTGTACGACACGCCGCTGCCGTGGGTGTTGGCTCTGACTCTGTGGCTGCTGCCGCGTGCGGCGGTGTTGCAACTGTGGGTTGAGGCAACGCGGCCAAGTGAGGCGGTTCATCTGGCGGAGATGCTGGCAGGGCAGAGGGCCAAGGGGCAAGGGACGAGGGACAAACCGAAAGACCCCGCTTCAGTTCTCTGTCCCTCATCCCTCGGCCCTTGTCCCTCTGCCTTGCTGTGGCGGCTGCGCGATCAACCGCAATTCCTCGCAATCAGCCTGCTCTGTTATTGGGCCTACTGTGACTTGCCGACCGCGTACCTGCTGGCTCCCACGGGAATGGCTTCCGGGTTGGTGCGGCTCTACAATTTCATGCACTTCGGCCGGTCGGCCGCATTGTCGGTGGAAGCCGGCCTGTTCTTTGCCGCGCCGCTGGTCGGTGTGGGATTCGTGTTGCTGGTCGTTCGCTGGTGGCGCGGTTGATCGCGAACCGGAGAAAAATGCTGTGACGTTGTGGTCGCTCGACGCCGTTTCGATGTCAGGTCGCCGAGTTCCCCGGCTGGATGATGTGACGCTCGGGATTCCGCGCGGAGTGACGGCGGTTCTCGGACAGTCGGGGGCGGGGAAGACTTCGCTGCTGAACGTGCTCGTTGGGTTCGAGTCTCCTTCGTCGGGTCGCGTGGAGTTTCGAGGGACCACGGACCACGGGCGGCTGGGGGTCTTCTGGTCTCCGCCGTCGCAGGGACTGTGGCCGCATCTGACGGTCCGCGAGCATCTGACGACGGTGGCGAGTGGCGAGCTGCAAGCGGGCGTCGGAAACATCGCGCAACTGCTGAAGCGATTCGATCTTGAGCCGCTGGCCGATGTGAAGCCGGGATCGCTGTCGTTGGGAGAGCGTTCGCGGCTGAGCGTGGCCCGCGCGCTGGCCAGTGGGGCGAGTGTCCTCGTGATGGATGAACCGCTCGCGCATGTCGATTCAAAGCGAGTCGGCCTGTACTGGGCGGCGATCCGTGAGCAGTGTGCTTCGGCGGGGGCGTCGCTCGTGTTCGCGACGCACTCGCCCGACGTGGTCCTGCGTGAGGCGAGCCACGTCGTGTGCCTGACCGGTGGGAGATTGAGTTACGCCGGATCGGTCGAAGAACTGTACGAACGGCCGTCGTCGTCGGAACTGGCCTCGCTGCTGGGGCCGTGCAATTGGATGACGTCGGAGGATGAGCAGCGCTGGCTGGCCACCGTGCCCGGCTCCCTGGGCGATGCGATATTGACGGGCCGGTTGCCAACCGGCCCCACGGTCGCGACCTGTGTTCGGCCAGAACGGTTGGGCGTCGAAGCGTCGCCAGGTGGCAGCCTGAAAGTGGAGTCGGCCCGGTTTGCGGGGGCGAGTGCCGAGGTGGATCTCGTGGACGAGCGTGATGGTGTGCGACGAACGTTCGTCCATCGACCGGTTGATCGAACGTTGAAGACGGGAGACCGCGTGTTGCTTAAAATGCTGATGCTGCTGGTGGCGGCGCTGTTCCTCCCCGGATGCGACCTGGGTGCCGAGCCGATGCTGCACGTGAAGCACGAAGACTATTGGTCGATGCCGCCGGATGGCCAGCGCGTGCCGGCTCCGCGCGGGATGACCGTTTCGCCGCAGGGCGAATACCTGGTGCTCGACAACGCCGGGCGGGTGCTCGTGTTCGATGAAAAGGGTGATCTTCAGCGGCAGTGGTGGATGCCCGAGTACTCCGTCGGCAAGCCCGAGGGAGTCTGCGTGCTGAAGGACGGCCGGATCGTCGTCGCCGACACGCACTATCACCGCGTCGTCTTCTTCGACCACGAAGGCCATGTCACCGGGATGTTCGGGCAACTGGGGACCGAGCCGGGTGAGTTCATCTATCCGGTGGCGGTGGCTCAGGATGCCGACGAGAATCTGTACGTTTGCGAGTACGGCAACTACAACGATCGCGTGCAGAAGTTTCGGCTCGATGGAACGTTCGTGGCCCAGGTTGGCGGGTACGGGACGGGGGACGGTCAGTTTCAGCGGCCGAGCGGCATGGTCTGGTTCGAGGACCGCCTGTACGTGGTCGATGCGTTCAACAATCGGGTGCAAGTTTTCGGGAAAGATGGCTCGCTGGTTGCAATTCTCGGCGCCTCAGACAGAATATCTGAACTTCACTACCCCTACGACATCGCGGTGACGGAAAAAGGGGAGTTGTTCATCGTCGAATATGCCGCGGGTCGGGTGTCGAAGTTTGATCGGACCGGTAAGCTGCTCGGCCGTTACGGCACGACGGGAACGCAGGCCGGTCAGTTTTCGACACCGTGGGGTTTGGCCATCGACAAGCGAGGTCGGCTGTACGTGTGCGACACGGGCAACCGGCGGATTGTGGAATTGGAACTGTGACTGAATGAACCGTCTGCGTCGATTCATTGCGAGTTTTTTTCCGTCGCCGCGCCGGCCTGTGGGTTGGCGCGATGCGATCCCGCTCGCGGTGTTTCTGGTGTTGTTCGCTGGTTTGTGTGCGTGGTTGGAGTTCGGTCACGTTTTGATGTTTGCCCGGCCGGCGATGTTGGGATTGGCGGTCTGCGCGCCGTGGTTCTGGTGGATGCACGTGGGTGGGTACGCCGGGCTGCCGAAGGGGCGTGGGACCGTGGCGTTGTTCGTGCGGCTGATGTTGCTCGGCCTGTTCGCGATGGTACTGGCCGAACCGCGGGCCGTCCGATCGAAGGACGTGATGTCCGTCATTTTCGCGCTCGATGTCAGCGACTCGATCTACAGTGCGGACAAGGCAATCACCTACGTCACCAACACGGTGCAGAATCACCGGCCGAAGGGGAAAGCGGACGAGGCGGGTCTGTTGATCTTCGGCAAGACGCCCGCGATCGAACTCACTCCGTCCATGAGCTTCCCGTTCGAGGCGTTCAATTCTCAGATTGAGCGCGGATCGACGAATCTCGAACAGGCCCTGTCCATGTCGTCGGTGGTTCTCGATGAGGACGTGCAAGGGCGGATCGTCCTCATCAGTGATGGCGTTGCGACCGAGGGGAGTCTGACGCGGGTCCTCGGCGAACTCAAATCGCGCGGCGTGGCGGTTGATGTCCTGCCGATCGACTACACGTACAACGATGAGGTCTGGCTGGAGCGGCTCGACCTGCCACAACAGGTCAAACTGGGCGAGACGTATGAGGCGGCGATGGTCCTGTCGTCGCTGGCCGACGGCAAGGGGAAGTTGGTCCTGCGCGAGACTGCGGCCGGAGTAACCAACGTCCTCGTCGAGCAGGAAGTCGAGTACAAGGCGGGCAAGCAGCGGTTCTCGGTCCCGATCACGCTCCGCTCGGCGGGTTACTACGAGTACACGGCCAGCATCGAAGTGCCGAAGGCGCAGGACAGCCTCAACCAGAACAACACCGTTCTCAATTACATTTTTGTGGAGGGCGAAGGGAAGGTGCTGCTGGTGACGGACAGCGTGGGCGACCGCCGCGATTGGGAGCGACTGGAAGCGGCGATCAAGGAGGGCGAGCGGGCGGTCGAGGTGATCGCGGGATCGGACCTGCCGAGTGATGCCGCGTCGCTGATGCCCTACGACACGATCATCTTCTGCAACGTGCCTCACGACGAATTCAACGTCCAGCAGATGCAGGCCGTGCGCGACGCGGTCTACAACCTGGGCGCGGGCTTCCTGATGGTGGGCGGTCCGAACAGCTTCGGTCCCGGCGGCTATCACCGCACCGTCATTGAGGAGATTCTGCCGGTCTCGATGGACATCACCCAGAAGAAGGTGCTGCCCAAGGGGGCGCTGGCAATCATCCTGCACACGTGCGAATTCCCGGAAGGCAACACGTGGGGCAAGCGCATCACGAAGCAGGCGATCAAGGTTCTGGGAGCCCAGGACGAGGTGGGCGTGCTGGCTTACACCCAGAAGGGGGAAGACTGGCTGTTCGAGCTGACCCCCGCCGCCAAGTACGAGGAGATGGTGCCGCTCATCAACGGGGCCTCCATCGGTGACATGCCCAGTTTTCAGAACACGATGCAGATGGGCTTGAAGGGGCTGAAGAAGAGCGATGCCGCGACGAGGCACATGATCATCATCTCCGACGGCGACCCGCAGGCTCCGACGCCGCAGCTCGTGAAGGAATTTGTCGACGCCCAGATCAGCGTGTCGATGGTGGCCGTGTTCCCACACGGCGGACTCGACATCTCCAAGATGCAGGGTGTCGCCGAGGTGACCGGTGGCCGGTACTACTTCCCCGAAGACCCGGCCCAACTCCCCGCGATCTTCATCAAGGAATCGAAGACGCTGAAACGGAGCCTGCTCCAAAACAAAGTCTTCACCCCGACGATCGGCTTTCCGTCGCCCGTGGTCAAAGGCCTGGAGGGGATGCCCGAACTGAAGGGCTACGTCATCACCACGGCCAAGGGCCATCCGGCCATGCAGATTCTGAACGGCCCGCCCGACGCCGAGCAGTCCGATTCGATCGACCCGGTCCTCGCGATCTGGCAGCACGGACTGGGCAAGACGGCCGCCTTCACGTCCGACTTCAGCACGAACTGGGGATCGAACTGGCAGAAGTGGGATCGCTTCCAGCCGTTCGTCAAACAGTTGCTGACCGACATCAGCCGCGTGAAGAAGGACGGACATCTTCGCATGTCCACGCAAACGTCGGGCGGTGACGCGGTCATCGTGGTGGAAGACTTCCATCCCGACGAATCGTTCCTCGAACTGAATGCCAAGTTGTCCGGGCCGGGCCAGAAGACCGAGAACATCCAACTCAAACAGGTCGGACCGCGACGCTATCAGGCGACGGTTCCGTTGTGGGGACACGGCCGTTATCACGCGATCGCGCAGGGTGTGGGAGGCGACCGCAAGGATCTGGCGTTTGGCGGGTTCATCGTGTCGTACTCGCCCGAGTACCTGCGGTTCCGGTCGAACCGCCAGACCCTGCAGGAGATCGCCGATCGGACCGGAGGGAAGCTCCTCAGCGGTGATCCGGAGAAGGACGAAATCTACACGCGCGGGCGGACTCCCAAACGCAGTTCGAAGCCGATCTTCGACTGGTTCCTGATCGCGCTCGCCATTCTGATTCCGTTGGACGTGGCGATCCGTCGGATTCAGATCGACTTCCGGGCGATCTGGAAGGCTCTGACGCTGCAACGCCACGGACCGTCCACCGCCACGATGGGAACGTTGCTGCAAACCAAGCAAACGATCAGCGACGCTCTCAAGTCGAAAAGAACCGAGCGACCGCTGCCGCCCCAATCGAGTTCGGTTCCACCGCGCTCGACCTCCTCCAAACCAATGGCACCAACATCACAGTCTCAGATGCCCAGTGCGCCCGCCGCGCCGACCGGCAACGAAGTCAAACCGACCTCCACCACCGAACGCCTGCTCGCGCTGAAGCGCAAGCGGGACGAGGACAAGTAAGCCCGAAGAGTTCTTGACCACAGATTTCACAGATGGGCACAGATAAGAGGAAGAGTCTAAGACAAAGAATTTGGTCTTGTTTGTCTGATCTGTGCCCATCCGTGTGATCCGTGGTTCATGTTCTTCATTTTTCGAATGGAAACCTACCGATGAGCATCGCCACTCCACCCGCCGTTGCCGCCGTTTCGCCCGAGATGTTGGAGACGGAAGCCAGACACTTCAAAGAGGAATTCGCCGCCGCCCGTGAGGCCGTGGGCCGGGTGATCGTGGGACAGGAGCGGACGATCGAAGCCGCGCTGACCGCGATCTTTTGCGGCGGCAACGTGCTGCTGGAGGGCGTGCCCGGTCTCGGCAAGACCGAGTTGGTGAAGGCCCTCTCGCGCGTGCTGGACCTCGATTTCCGCCGCATCCAGTTCACGCCCGACCTGATGCCCGCCGACATCATCGGAACGAGCGTCATGTCCACCGACGAGCACGGTCAGTACCGCTTCGAGTTCCGCAAGGGGCCGATCTTTACGCAGCTTCTGCTCGCGGACGAGATCAACCGCGCGTCGCCGAAGACCCAGTCCGCGCTGCTCGAAACGATGCAGGAGCACTCGGTCACGACGGGCGGCACGATGCACCAGCTCAAGGAGCCGTTCTTCGTCCTCGCCACGCAGAACCCGATCGAGCAGGAGGGAACGTACCCGCTGCCCGAAGCTCAACTCGACCGCTTCATGTTCAAGGTCGTCGTGCCGTTCCTCAATCGCGACGAACTGAACGAAGTCGTCAGCCGCACGATCCTGCGCACGGCCGTCGAGATTCCGAAGCTGCTCGATTCCGATCGCATCATGTCATTACGAAAAATCCTGGAGAAGGTCGTCGTGACAGACGCCCTGCGCGACTATGCGGTCCGGTTGGTGCTGGCGACTCACCCCGGCACCGACTTCGCGCCGCCGCGCGTGCGCCAATTCGTCAAATGGGGAGCCAGCCCGCGAGCCGCCCAGGCACTGATCCGCGCCGCGCGGGTCCGCGCCCTTGCCGAGGGCCGCGCCCACGTGGCCTTCGAGGACGTCCGCCACTTCGCGGGCGAGGTGCTCGGCCACCGCATGCTGCTCAACTACGACGGCCAGGCCGAAAACCTCGACCTTGCCGAACTGGTCCAAGAATGCGTGAAGAACCTGACGGAGACGATGTGACGTGGCCAAAGTCGCCAAGACGCTAGATCGAGTTTTGCGAGGAACATCAGACGCAAACATTCGGTTCGCAGACCTCTGCACGTTGCTGCACCGTTTGGGTTTCGAGGAGCGAATTCGTGGCGATCACCACATCTTTACCAAAGGCGACGTGGAGGAAATCCTGAACCTGCAACCGCGAGGCAAACATGCCAAGGCATATCAAGTCAAGCAGGTTCGTTCTGTGATTGTGAACTACGGATTGGCGGACGATTCAGAAACGGAGCAAACATCCGAGTCAAACTCGGTGGACGACAACGACGACGATCAGATGGAAAAGGACGACAACGATGAAAGTTGACATCCGTTACGAGATCATCCTGCACTGGAGCGAGCCCGATCAGGCTTTTATCGCTGAAGTACCAGAACTGGCCGGGTGTGCAGCCGACGGAGCCACGTATCAAGAAGCGCTGGCGAACATCGAGATCGTCGTCGCCGAGTGGATTGAGACGGCACGCGAACTTGGCCGCCCGATCCCGGAACCGCGCGGGAGATTGATGTTTGCGTGAGTGCCGTTGATTTCAGTCGCCTGTGGCGTGGTGCATCACACACATGCAATTGATTGAGGAGTGAGGATGCATGCCGACCTATCGGGCGATGTTTAAGTTCGTTGAGGAGGGTGTTCATGCGGAAGTACTCGACTTCCCCGGTGTCATCACGTGTGGAGCGACACTCGATGCGGCTCGATCGTTGCTGCATGGGGCACTCGTTGATGTGGCCGAAACGAATTTGCTGCACGGCGAACCGCTGCCAACTCCCGATCCGGCCAGCACCAGCGAGGAGGCTGATTTGGAGGAACCGATTCACCGGTTGCCAGCGGCTTCGTCGCCAAACTGAAAGTTCTCATCATGCTGCGACTCTCAATCTTCATCTTCTTGGTTGCACTCGGACTGGCGCTACCCGCTTGGGGAGCCGCGCCGGATGTGGATGCGCTGTTGTCGTCTGGCAAGTTCGATGAAGGGGTTGCCGCGCTGGAGGCTCATCTCAAGGTGGAGCCGAAGGACGACACTGCTCGATTGGGGTTGGGGGTCACTCAGTTTGTGAGTGCCGTGCAGCGGCTGGGGCAGAAGATCGGGGCGTATGGTCCGCGTCCCCGGTTCGCGTTTGCGGGGACTCCCGCCATCGCCGCGGTCCCCGCGCCCGCCGAGACGCTGACATACCTGACGTTGCGGAAGATCAATCAGGAGTGGCTCGATGACCTCGCACGGATCGAGGCGACGCTGGCGAAGATCACCAGCGAGGAAGTCAAGCTGCCGCTGCATGTCGGTCGCGTGACGCTCAACCTCGGTACGGCGGAGACTCGGTCGTTGACTTTAGTGCCGATCTTGAGGCAGTTCCGACAGGGACCGGCCGGGCGCGAGGCCGATTTCGTCATCGCGTTCGACCGGGCCGATGTCGATTGGATGCGCGGCTACTGTCACCTGCTGTCGGCTCTGTCGGAGATGATGCTCGCGTACGACGGACAGGAGTTGTTCGACGTCGCCGCGCATCGCTTGTTCCAGCACTCGAAGACTCCGCACACGTTCCTGCTCGAACCGAACCGCGATCGCAACGGCGGGTGGTGGTCGTTTGAAGACATCGCCGATGCCGTGGCCATGATCCACATGCTGCGGTTCCCGCTGGTCGAACCGAAGCGGATGGAAGCGGCGTTGAAGCACGTCGAGCAAACGCTGTCGCTCAGCCACCAGATGTGGAAGCGGGTTCTCGCCGAGACCGACAACGACCGCGAATGGATTCCCGGCCCGAAGCAGAAGGGTGCGATCAACGTCCCCATCACACAGGAGATGCTCGACAACTGGATGGTGGCGCTCGACGAAACCGAACAGATCGTGCAGGGTAAGAAGCTGATTCCGTTCTGGCGCGGCAAGCCGACGCGCGGCATCAACCTGCGCAAAGTATTTCTCGAACCGAGGCCGCTCGACATCGTCCTCTGGATTCAGGGAACGGCCGCGACGCCATACCTCGAAGAGGGTGAGTTGACGAACCCCGACACCTGGCAGCAAATCAACCGCGCCTTCGGCGGCCAGTTCTTGGGGTTTGGGATGTGGTTCAATTGAGTGAGGTCATTGATTCCCGTAGCTGCGGAGCAGCGATCAAATAAAGCCCGGGGCTGACGCTTCGTCTGCCCCGGGGATGCGAGACCACACCTCAACACCAGCCCCGGAGGGGCGACCGAGATTGGGAACATCCATGTCCAGCTTCACCAACCTGCTTTATCACATTGTCTACAGCACGAAACACCGACAACCCTTGATCGCACTGAACTGGCAGGACAACCTTCACAAATACATCGGTGGCATCATCCGCGAACGGGACGGCATTGCGATCGAAATCGGCGGTATGCCAGACCATGTTCATATCCTCGCGAAACTCAGCCCGAAGCGGGCCATCATGGACGTGCTGCGAGACATCAAGGCCGGATCGTCAAAATGGGCCAACGAGTCGGGTCACGTGCGCGGGCGTTTTGAATGGCAGACGGGGTACGGAGCGTTTTCGGTGAGCCATTCACAAGTCAGTCGGGTGGTCGAGTACATTCACACCCAGGCGGAGCACCATCGAGCAACCACGTTCCAGGACGAGTTCCTCGCCATGTTGCGGCGGCACGAGATTGAGTTCGACATGCGGTATGTGTTTGATGAGGAGATCATCAGTTGAGGCAGAGGATCGTCAATTGAGCAGAGGATCGCCCCTCCGGGGCTAAAACCAATATTGATTGTTGCCCTGTCCTGGGGCTGGCGATGCGCCTGCCCCAGGCTTTACTCGGCCGCCGCTTCGCGGCTGAAAACCACCGACACCACCCGACGCAGCCAAACTCATGGACACCACCAAACAATTCACCGCGCTGCTCGACAACGTGACGCTCGGCAAGGTCGAGCGGATGCGGATGCTGCCGATGCGGCGGCGCACGAACCGCAGCCGGGGCGAGCATCTCGCCGGGAAGGGCGGGACGAGCACCGAGTTCAACGACTACCGCGACTACGTCGCCGGCGACGACATGCGGAACGTGGACTGGAATATTTTTGCTAGGCTGAACCGTCCTTACGTGAAGCAGTACCGCCACGAGGAGGAGATGCACGTGGTTGTCCTCGTCGATGCTTCGGCCTCGATGCAGTTTGGCGACAAGTTTGAACGGGCCAAGCAACTCGCCGCCTGTTTCGCGGTGATGGGTCTGATGAACATCGAAAAGGTCAGCCTGTTTGCCTGCCAGCACGCGGGACAGACGCCGCTGATCTCGCCACCGTGTACCGGCCGGATGAGCATGAAGCGGGTCTTCTCGTTTCTGGAGTCGATTCCGCCGGGAGGCGACTTTCCGATCGAACTGGCGGTCGAGGCGGTGCTCAAGCAGCATCGGGGCCGCGGGATCGCGGTGCTGCTTTCCGACTTTCTGACGTTCGGGGCGCTGGAGCGTCCGATGAACATGCTGTTCAGTGCGGGGCTGGAGGTGTTTGGATTGCAGCTTCTCAGCGGCATCGAACTCAATCCGGAACTGACGGGCGACCTGCGGTTCGTCGATTGTGAGAACGGCCACACGCTGGATGTCTCGTCGGTCGGCGATCTGCTCGGGTTCTATCACGAGCATCTGAACGGCCTGCAAGAGCATCTCTCGACGCTTTGCCGCCAGCGCAGCGGCCGGTTCACGTGCCTCGACGCGGCCACGTCGATCGACACGATCATGTTCGACGTGCTCAAGCGGAAGGGATGGGTGCAATGAACGCGGAGCTTGGAGCTTGGAGCGCGGAGCGAAGAAAAGGCCCCCTCACCCTAACCCTCTCCCCCGAAGACGGGGGCGAGGGGACAAGACGGGGAGTCCTGCAATGACGTTGCCCGGCTTTTCCGCGCTGATCAATGCCTGGTGGTTCCTGCTGCTGGTGCCGTTGATCGTTTTCTACTTCCTCAAGTTGAGGCGGCCGCGAGTCGACATGCCGTCGCTGGCCCTGTGGCGTCAGGTCATCAGCGATCAGCGGGTCAACTCGCCGTTCCAGAAGTTCAAGCGAAACCTGCTGCTCCTGCTGCAGATGCTGCTGCTCTGTTGTCTGGTGCTGGGGGCGATGCAGCCGTTCTTGTCGAGCGGGGCGCAGCGGGCTCAGTACCTGCCCGTGCTGATCGACACGTCGGCCAGCATGGCGGCGCTCGATGTGGCGGGAGGCAAATCGCGGCTGGATGAAGCGAAAGAGAAAGTCGGCAAGTTGATCGATGACCTGCTGCCCGACCAGCGGCTCTGCCTGATCGCCGTCCATTCGACGGCCCGCAAGCTGACCGACTTCACCGACAACAAGCGGCTGCTGCGGGAAGCCCTCGCGCAGCTCGAAGTGCAGCACCTGCCGAGTCGCCTCGAAGACGGCTTTCAACTGGCGCAGGCGCTGTCGCGCGCATTTCCGATCGATTCGGCGATGCTGATCTCCGACGGCAACGTTCCCGGCGACATCGAGTTTGAACTGCCGTTCAAACTGAACTACCAGCGGCTGAATGTCGGCGGTCCGAACATCGGGATCGTGGACTTCAACGCCCGCCGGTCGAAGAAGGGTTGGGATGTGTTTGCCCGCATTGAGGGGACGAAGGATGCGAAGACGCTGGCCGAGTACGAACTGTTTCAAAACGGTCAGGCTTTCCCGCGGGACGGGCAGGGAACCATCAGGATTGAAGGGGGGAAGGCCGAGCGTCTCGTGTTCAAGGTTCCGACCGACGTCGCCGTGTCGCTCGAATTGAGGGTGAAGCCGGACGGATTCGATTCGCTCGCGATGGACAACGTCGCGTACCTCGACCTCCCCAGACCGAGGCCGCTGGCCGTGTATTGTCCGACCCAGATGGAGTCGTTCCGGAACGCGCTCGACACGATCCCCGATCTCAATCTGTATCCGGGGGGTGACCCCACGCCGGCGGCCGTCGATTTGAAGTTTGCCGACGGGCCGATCTCGTCGGGGCCGGAGGCGCGCGTCTCGTTCAATGTCGGGTACGTTCCCGACGACATCTCGACGCTGGTCGAGGTTGAGGCGGGTCTGGCCGAGATCGTGGACTGGCAGCGAACGGCTCCGCTGTTGCAGCACGTTCAACTGCTGGACGTGCAGATCGCCGATCAGCCCAAGCTGGCGAAGGGGGTGGGCGAACGGGACTTCGAACTGGCCGGCTACGAAGTCCTGGCGCAGTCGCGCACGGGACCGCTGATCCTCGAAAAACCGAACGGGACCGGGACCGAGTTTCAATTCCTGTTCCATCCGGACCGTTCGTCGATCGTGTACCGCGTCGGCTTTCCGATTCTGATCCAGAACGCGACGCAGGTGGCCTTGCAGAAGGCGGCCCTTTCGGAAGCGAAGGCGACGCCGACCGGATCGTTGCCGACGCTGAAGCTGCAACCCGAGACCGACTACACCGTGACGGGACCGCAGGGATTCTCTCAGACCGCCAAGAGCGATGGAAACGGATTCCTCAGCGGGGTCGAAGCGCCGTTCGTCGGCGCGTATGAAGTGGCTGGCGGCACCGATCCGGTCCGGATCGGTGCCAGCCTGAGTGCCTCGCGCGAGTCGTCGCTGGAATCTGTGGAGAAACTCAACTTCCCCGAAGTCTCGGTCAACGCGTCAGAGACCGCCGTGAAGAGCGACCAGCCCCTGTGGGGCTGGCTGGCGGCGGCGGGGCTGGCGCTGCTCGCGATCGAATGGTGGTACTTCCAGAAGAAGCCGAGCGGGGTGCCGGGATGAAAAGAAACGCGGAGTGTGGAGCGCGGGGTGCGGAGCGAAGGATTGGGTAATTCCTGTTAGCCCGCTGTTGTTTTAGCAACGCACTCCGCGCACCCAGTTACGCGCGCGTGTTTCTGGCGCAGCTCGTCGCACCCCCCATAGC
>JANODP010000278.1:0-1888 GCA_031412755.1 Schlesneria sp.
CTCCAAACTTCAAACGGCAGCGGCAGACGGGGTGATTCACGATTCAGCCGGAGTTCCGCTGCCGTTTGAAGTTTGGAGTGCCTGACCCCTGACGTGCGGATTCACCTTGTCGCAATGGGGGGGCTGAACTACAACGCCGCCCCCGCGCGGGGCTCCTCGTGCGGATGGGGGGCGTCGCCGCATGGACTATCGACTGAAGCCGCCGAGCAAGACGTGCGCGAGGACCGGACGACCGCTCGTTCCCGGTTCGACGTGCCATTCGGTGCTGGTCGAGAAGGACGGCGATCAGGTGCGACTCGACTTCTCCGACGAAGGCTGGACCGGTCCACCGGCCGGGCACGTCGGCTACTGGAAGACCACGGTGCCAACGGTTCTCGATGCCAGAGCCCAGCGGCTCGATCCCGAATCCGCGCAGCGCTACTTTGAGCAACTGTCGGAAGAGGCGAGTCCGGTTCACGACCGGCTGCGCTACGTGCTGGCGTTGGTGCTGCTGCAACAGCGCCGGCTGCGGCTCGACAACACCCGGCACGACGGGGACGACGAGGTTCTCGAACTGAGCGGTCGGCACGGCGAAGGGAACTTCGAAGTGCGAAATCTCAACCTGCCCGATGCCGAGACTCAACAGTTGCAGGTCGAACTGAAGGCTCATCTGGCGGCCGAGTGGTCGTGAGGGAGACGAATCCAATGCGCCGGCAACACCGTCCGACAACTCCATCCATCTCGGCTCCCCCTGTCTCCCGATCCCCTTGTCCCCTTGTCCCGGCGTTCCATCGAGCCGCCACGCTCCGCGCCTCGATCCTCGCCATCGCCATCCTCGGCACTCTGCCGGGCTGTACCGGATTTCGAGGCTTCGGCCTGCGGCACGGCATCGACCCGCTGGCCGGTGCGCCGCGACCCCGCTGGGCCGACGATCCGCAGGTGGAAGAGATCGTCGATCATCTCAACCGCAACGTCGACAAGCTTCAGGCCTGGCGTGCGAACAACGTCCGAATTCGAGCGAACAACATGCCGCTGTCGGGCATCCTGGCGGTCGAGCGCGGGCAGCATCTGCGGCTGGTGGTGAACTCGATCGCCGGCAATGAAGTCGACTTGGGAAGCAATGACGATCTGTTCTGGATCTGGGCCAAGCGGATGCCCCCTCCCGAATACGTCTACTGCCGTCACGAGCACACCGAGGCCGTGCGACAGGCGATGGGCATTCCGTTCGAACCCGAGTGGTTGATGCAGGCGCTCGGCGTGGCGCCGCTGCAATCCGCCGGAACGAAGCTGGAGATCGAACCGACCGCCCGCCAGGCGCGGCTGGTTCAGCAGGTCACGTCCGCGCACGGACGACCGCTGCGCAAAGTGATTCTCGTCGATCTGCCGCGCGGTCTGATCCTGGAGCACAGCGTTTACGACTACAACGGCAAGCCGATCGCCGTCGCCCGCCTGGACGATCATCAACTCGACAAGGCCAGCGGTGTCGTGTTGCCGCGGCGCGTGAGGCTCGACTGGCCGCAATCCGACATGTCGCTCGTGATGAATCTCGGACGGGTTGAGGTCAACCCGAAAGGAATCCCCTCGCAAATCTGGGACATGCCGAAGATGAGCGGCTATCAGGTGGTCGATCTCGGCACGATGGTCCAACCCGGCACGCGCCTGGCCGATCGCGACGCCAGGACACCGGTCGAGTTCCTGCCGCCCGAGTTCGGTGACGACGACAACTCCGGCCGCGTGAAACTGACCAACGTCGAACCGCTCGATCAGGAGTTGCTCATCGACGAACCGCCCATTGACGAGCCGCCGATCCGACAGATGTCGAGCCAGGGCAAGCGGCCGATCCCGCGCGACTGGTGGGATGAATAGGACAAAGCCGGGGTCAGGCACTTCGGAAATTCGGAATTGGCCG
>JANODP010000279.1:0-16381 GCA_031412755.1 Schlesneria sp.
TCTCGGTATGGGAGTTTTTTTTCTCGACGCCATCGTGCTCTGCCTGACGCTGGCTCATCTGCTGCATTGGACGGCTTCTCCACCGGGGACCGACCCGGCGTGGCTGCCACTGTGGGCCTGTTATGGCGTGGTGGCGGCGGTGCTCGCCGTCGGCGGCGGGATCCTGGCGCTGGTTGGCAGAGCCAGATTCCAGTCCATCGAGCCGTATCAGAATCCCGTCACCGAGATTATGCAGGAGCATCTCCAATGAGCGACACCCCCGAAGTGATCCGTCAACAGATGGAAGAGACGAAGTCGCACCTCTCCGAGAAACTGGTCTCATTGGAGACGCAGGTCTCCGAAACTGTTCAATCGACCGGCACCGCCGTGAACGCCACGGTGGAGGCCGTTCAGGAGACCGTCGAGACTGTGACCGGGGCCGTTCAGGACGCGGTGCAGTCCGTCAGCAACGCCTTCGATCTTCGGCGTCAGATCGAAAGACATCCCCTGTTGGTCCTCGGCGGGGCGACTGTTCTGGGATATCTCGCAGTTGAGTTCCTGAGGGGGCAACCGAAGAAATCTGTGCCGTTGAACGCGTTGGCCATCGAGCCGTGTCCGTCCGCGGACAGCGCGGGTCCTGGAAACGGGGTGCCAGCGGTCGAATCTGCTGCGACGGCCGCCGCCATTACCGCCGCCTACGAATCGGGTTTGAGGAGTTCGTCTCGGCATCAACTGCAAGATCTTGCGATCCGTTCGCTCATCAGCGTTGTGCAGGACATCGCCTCTCGAGCCGTCCCCCAAGCGGTGAATTTTCTCACCAGAAATCTGGCCGGTGATCACCCTCCCCGTGCCGAGGCGACCGAAGAAACCCATGATTTCTCAGAGCGAACGGAGTCACCTGAGGCGGCTGGCCACCTTCACATCGCGTCTGCCGAAAGCATTCGTTCTGGCAAATCGTTCTAGGGTTATGGCAAATGCACGCATCGCAAACGAAAGCTAAGATGAGGGGCTGTCAGAACGGAGGAGGACACTATGTTAGGTGACTCAAAACAAGCATCGTCCGCAACGACATCGCTGATATATCTGACTCTGGGTGGATTGATTGACGTTTGGTCGATCGTCTATTACTTTTATCTCCGAAACCACGACGGAACAGATATTGCCTTTTTGTACGTTTATGGATTCATCTTTACAGGTGTTGTTCTGTTCTTGATCGGCTTGGCCGTGGGACGGATCGGACACTCTGCCCGTTCGGCCGAAGTGGCACCCACACCGACGCAGCAAATCGTGACGGCGACCCCGATGGCACCCGCCCTGCCTGTGAATATCACTCCTGACCACAATTCACCTCGCGTCCAAGTGCCCATTACGCAGTCGGCACCAGTCGTCACGACAGGCGCTGCCACACCAGTAGACGCGTAGCCATTATCCAAAGAGCCGATTTAGGCAAGTCATCACTAGCAAAAGGGATTCAAAACCATGAACCGCAAGCAAACTCATGACGACGAAAAGCAAATGATCGGCAAGGCAAGCGAGAGGGGGCACAAGCTGACCCACGACGATCTGGCCGTGATCGCCAGAGTCTCCGACCAGTTGTCCGGAATTCTTCGGGGACGATGCGGCAATGAGAAAGCCCACTCGAAGGACTAACCCGACCAACTCGCGGTGATGTGTGGTGCCCGTTGGAAAGTTCAATCACATCGGTCAGGAAAGGGGACTTACCATGACAACGAAAACTGCGGACAAGAATCTCGTGATCCCGTTCGGCGCAGCGCCGAAGTGCGAAACGTTTGGTGACTTCCACGATGGCATGGTGGTCAGCGTCACGGGCGACAGGCTGGTGATGGCGACCCCGGAGAGCAAGGAATACTCGTTCCGAGTGGCCACAGACGCCTTCGTGTGCTGCGACGGCGTCATTTGCTCGGCCGAGGAGCTCAAGGTCGGGAGCAGGATCCGGGTGACGACGAAGGCCGACGACGTCAACGTGGCCACCAAGCTCGAATCACTCGTCAATCAGGTCGACTTCGCAGACCTCGACTGAGGATGCAACTCGTCCCACGAGGCCACCTCGAGTTTGGGTCAAGGAATACTTCGATGATGAAAACCGCCACTGCAAAAATTCACGCGGGAATGGGGGCCATGCCGCACAAATCGGGCGTCGCCTTTCGGGTGTGGGCTCCCCACGCCCAGGCCGCGTTCGTCACGGGATCGTTCAACGACTGGTCGGCCGACGCAAACCCCATGACGCAGGAGGGCGAAGGGTACTGGTATGCCGATCTGTCCGAGGCCTCGATCGGCGACGAATATCGATACCGGATTCTGAACGGCGACCAGGAATTGCTGCGCATCGACCCGTATGCGCGACAGGTGACCACTTCGGTGGGCAACGCGGTGGTCCACGAACCCCACTTTGACTGGACGGGCGACGACTTCCACCTGCCACCCGTCAACGAGTTGGTGATTTATGAAATGCATCTGGGAACGTTTCACGACCGGGACAACGGCCAGTCGGACAAGTTTGCCGAAGCGATTCAGAAGCTCAACTACTTGCAGCGACTGGGTGTCAACGTCATCGAAATCATGCCGTTGGCCGAGTTCGCCGGCGACTTGTCGTGGGGATATAACCCCGCCTGCGTCTTCGCGGTCGAGAATTCCTATGGAGGGCCGGCCGGCTTCAAACGGTTCGTCAAAGCGGCCCACCAGGTCGGCATCGGTGTGGTTCTGGACGTCGTCTACAACCACCTCGGCCCCAGCGATCTCGAACTCTGGCAGTTTGATGGCTGGAGCGAGAACGGGCAGGGCGGCATCTACTTCTACAACGACTGGCGTGCCGAGACTCCCTGGGGGGCGACCCGCCCCGACTACGGTCGCAAGGAAGTGCGCCAGTTCATTCGCGACAACGCCCTGATGTGGCTGGAGGAATATCACGTCGATGGCCTGCGGCTCGACATGACCGTCTATATGCGGTCTGTTCGTGCAGACGGGGACCCCGCTTGTGACCTGCCCGACGGCTGGAGCCTGTTTCAGTGGATCAATCGCGAAGTGCAACAGCGGTATCCGGGACGAATCACGATCGCCGAGGATCTGCACAGTGACGACCGGTTGACGAAGCCGCTGGACCAGGACGGAGCGGGCTTCACGGCGCAATGGGCTGCCCGGTTTGTCCACCCGATCCGGGCCGCCGTCATCACCCCCAACGACGAGGAACGGTCGCTCGACAGCGTTCGCGGAGCGCTCGAGGCCTTTTACAACGGCGATCCGTTCCAGCGCGTCATCTACAGCGAATCGCACGATGAAATCGCCAACGGCAAATCCCGGGTCGCTTCGGAAATTGATGCTCAAAACCCGGACAGTTGGGCCGCACAGAAACGCACGACCCTGGCGGCGGCCCTGGTGCTCACGGCACCGGGCATCCCGATGCTGTTTCAAGGACAGGAATTCCTGGAAGACGGCTGGTTCCAGGATTCGGTGCCGCTCGACTGGGACAAGTCGGAAGAGTTCAGCGGGCTGGTACGGATGTATCGCGACTTGATTCATTTGCGCCTCAACCGATCGTACTCGACCCGCGGTCTGACGGGATCCGGAGTGAACACGTTCCATCAGAATCAGGCCGACAACGTGCTGGCCTATCACCGTTGGCACCAGGGTGGTCCCGGCGATGACGTGGTGGTCGTCGTGAATCTCTCGCACGAGGCTCACACGGACTACAAGCTGGGGTTTCCGGCACCGGGAACGTGGCGTTTGCGGCTGAACAGCGATTGGAACGGCTACAGCCGCGCCTTTGCCCACCAGGCCTGTTCCGACGTCGTCGCCGGTACGGAACAAGGCGACGATCCGTCCGACGCGGATGCCGTCGAGCGCGATGGATTCCCCGCCGCCGGAACGATCAGTATCGGATCCTACAGCGTGCTGGTGTTCTCGCAGGACACTCCTGCCGATCGGGAACAGGCACACGAAGGCGTCGCCAACTCGGACGCCCCTAGAAAGAGCAAGTGAGTTATCAGCGGCCATCCAAGCATCTGCCGGTGACGCGCCGCAACAGTTGATCAGTGTGAAGCGGTGATGATTCACATCGTCATCGCCACCGAGAGTGCCCTCAACCAGCACTCCCGGTGTACTCCAGAAATAATGCGAGACTCCGCAGGTTCATGCAGTTCGTAGCCAGTTCGCTCCCTTGGGAGACCGTGGTTTGAATCGCGCACGCTAGGGCGATGCCACAACCGACACTGCCGCAACGTCCCGCCAGAAATGGATCTCTCGCTTTACGGTTTCGAGAGCGTGCCGAACGCATGGAGTCTGGATCGATGTCACGATCCAGCAGCACGCCGCGCGGACCAAACGCTCCGCCAGCCCGAGAGGGCGGGTGGAAGACGAACGCATGTTGCGTCCGTTTGAAGGTCCAAGCCCATTCGCCTGGAAAGGCAAATCTGATGAACGCAAACACAACGACGAAACCCGACACGAAGATGGATGACAAGAAGTCGGCGGCGCCCGCCGGAGCCTCCGCCAAGCCGGAAGCCTGTACCACCACAACCGGAAAACCGGAGGCCTGCGCCACCACAACCGCCAAGCCAGATGCGTGTGCCACCACGGCGGGAAAACCGGAAGCCTGTGGCAACACTCACGACGGCAAGGTCGTCAGCACGTCCAGCAACAAGCTGGTGATGACGGGCTGCGACGGCAAGGAGCACTCACACACCGTGGCCGCGGATGCCAAGGTGACTTGTGACGGCACCGTCTGTCGGACCGAAGATCTGAAGGCCGGAGCGAAGATCCGGGTGACAACGAAGACTGACGAAAAGAACACGGCGACGAAGATCGAGTCGCTCGACAAGCAGGCTGAGTTCGCTCAGTCCGCTTGAGGACGCCCGCCGTCCATCGTCCGCTGACGGTCCTCAGCGTGATGGGGGCGGGGTGGAAGACGGACGCACGTTGCGTCCGTTGGATGGGCCGGGCCGATTCACAATGAAGGCGAAAGCGATGAATTACCGCATGTTTTCAATGGCGGCACTGGCCGTGACGATGTTTGTGAGTTCGCCCGCGTGGGCGGCCAAGGCAAACACGCACGATGGGAGGCTCGTCAGCGTTTCCGGCAATCAGTTGGTAACGATGACCAAGAACGGCAAGGAACGTTCGCACACGCTGACGGCGGATGCCAAGGTGACCTGCGACGGCATCGTCTGCATGGCGACGGATCTGAAGGCCGGGACGAAAATCCGCGTCACCACGAAGAACGATGACAACAAGGTGGCGACGCAGGTCGAAGCCATCGACAAGGATGCCAATTTCGCCCACACGTACGATGGCAAGTTCATCAGCATCCAAGCAGGTCGCAAGCTGGCGATGACGAATTCCAACGGAAAGGAACTTTCTTACACGCTGACTGCGGACGCGACCATGACTTGCGACGGCATCGCCTGCAAGGTCGAGCAGCTCATTGCCGGGCTGAAAATCCGCGTGACCACGAAACCGGATGACCCGAGCGTGGCGGTTCATGTGGAAGCCATCGACAAGGATACGGAGTTTTTGCCAAGCCCCTGAGGACGCAGGAGCGTCGCTTGACTGTTCTTGCTCCGTCGAGCGATTGCTCATGCAGAGACGCGGGGGGCTGGTCCCATGCCAGCCTCCCGCGTGCTCCGAAAACAGAACGCATCGAAAGAATCACGCCCCGAACTGTCGTTCCCGGCGACGCAACTGACCTTCCTACAAAAAGGAACTGCCGTGGGACTAATTCTGCTGATCGTGATCATCGTCCTCCTCTTGGGAGGACTGCCGACATGGAACCACTCGCGCGAATGGGGCTACGGGCCCAGCGGCGGCTTGGGACTCATTCTGATGATCGTGTTAATCCTGATCCTGCTGGGGCACATCCCCCGCGGCTTCTGACGACTTGTTGTACACGTGGGGCACGTTGCCAACGTGTCGGTTTTGACGAACACTTTTATTGAGGAGCAAATCATGAACTGGGATCAAATGGCGGGGAACTGGAAGCAATTCACCGGCCAGGTGAAGGAGAAGTGGGGCAAGCTGACCGACGATGACCTGACAACCATCGCCGGCAAGCGCGACCAGTTGTCGGGCATCCTTCAGGAGCGATACGGCTACGCCAAGGAGAAGGCGGAAAAGGAACTCGATGACTTCTTGAAAACAATGAAGCCGTGAGCCATTTCGACTGAGTCAAAAAACGATCCAAATGATCCGTGTCGGTCTCGCACAGTGCGGACACGAACGGGGCCGGTTATTCAGAAGGAGAATGAATTATGAAGAGTTTACATGTTGGTTTGGTGGCGATGGCACTGGTGGCGTTAAATGGTTGCACGCAGGGGACTCCTGGAGGACCGGGCGCGTCCAACACGCCCAGCAAGCCCGGCACGCCGACCACCACCACGGCCCAGAAGCCGGTCCTTGGTCAGGCCGAGGAGACGTTCAATCTGAGCGTCCCGTCTCTGTCCACCGGACTGAAGCAGGGCGAGACCAAGGCTGCTTCGATCAGCCTCAGCCGGGGCAAGAACTTTGACGAGGATGTCACGCTCAAGTTTGACGACGTGCCCAAGGGCGTGACGATCGATCCCGAGAGTCCTGTCATCAAGCACGGCGACACGGAAGCGAAAATCACGTTCCAGGCGGCGGACGCCGCCGCGCTGGGTGACTTCACGATCAAGGTGACGGGACACCCGACCAAGGGTGCCGATGCCAAGACCGAGTTCAAACTCACCATCGCCGAGAAGTAACGGCCGAAGACAGCGGATGGCAAAGTTCGGGGGCGGGTCGGGCTGAATGGTCAGCCGCCCGCCCCACCATTCGACACGACGGGTCTCACGCCAAACGCAAGCAAGACAGTGACGCGCAGTCGCTGCGACTCCGCATCTGTTCACTCCGACGGGATACCAACCTTCTGTTGCTCACGAGGTAACACAAATGACCAAAAAAGGACCACCGAAACATCTCAAACATCCGAGACCCGGAAAGGATGAAACACCCCGGCTACCAGCCGGAAAAATCATCTCTCCTGGCGATATCTCGGACCAGGATCCCAAACGGCGAATCGGCCATTACGGGGGGACCGGCGAGCCTCACTCGACGCAAAACAAGTAGCGGCGCTTCCAGGGGTGAATCCCTTTTCAGAAGCGTCAATGAGTGTCGGCGAAGCGTGTCGTCACGCAGTCCGAACTCATTCGGACGAACCTCAATTTCAAAGGACAACCATCATGAACTGGTATCGAATTTTCAAATTGTACGCGGTCATCGCGCTGGCCGTGTTTGGTGTCGGCATCGGCTGGGACAGTGCCGCCTTCGCACAGGAAGCCCCCGCCGAGGAAGGGGTACAAATCCTCACCCGCGGGCCGGTGCATGAGGCGTTTGCGCAAACGGTGACTTTCAATCCCGAGCCGGGCATCGTGGTGTCGAGAGCGCCCCCGGAACCGATCGAAGAGTTGCCGCCCGATCAAAGGCCGGAAGGGGACAACGTCGCGTGGATCCCCGGCTATTGGGCGTGGGACGACGATCGGAGCGACTTCCTGTGGATCAGCGGCATCTGGCGCGCCCTGCCTCCGGGACGCCAATGGGTCCCCGGATATTGGAGTCAGGTCGGAACGGACTTTCAGTGGACTTCCGGGTACTGGGCCGATGCCAGTCTGAATGAGCTGGAATATCTGCCCGAGCCGCCAGACACGGTCGAAGCCGGTCCCAACATTGCCGCACCGTCGGCGAACCACATCTGGGCACCCGGGTGTTGGGTGTGGCATCAAAACCGCTACGCGTGGCAACCCGGATATTGGATGGTCGCGCAGCCGAATTGGGTGTGGGTGCCATCCCAGTACCTGTGGTCTCCGCGCGGCTATGTCTTCGTCGATGGCTACTACGACTACTCGGTCGCCCGTCGCGGGGTGATCTTCGCGCCCGTGTACTTCAATCAAAACGTCTACGCGCGGCGAGGCTACACGTACTCACCGACGGTCGCGATCAGCCTGGCCGTGTTCAGCAACCAGCTCTTCCTGCGGCCGAACTACAACCACTACTACTACGGCGACTACTACGGCTCCAACTACTCCACAGCGGGCTTCTACCCGTGGTTCTCGTTCAATTCCGGCCGGCGCGGCTACGATCCGTTCTACGCCCAGCAACGCTGGCAGAATCGGAACGATAATCAGTGGCAGCAGCGCGTCGAATCGGACTACCAGCACCGCCGAGACCACGAAGAGGCCCGACCGCCGCGCACTCTGATAGCCCAACAAACGTTCATCAACAGTGGCAACACCACCAATGTGAACAACATCGTGGTGGCCACGTCGCTCAACCAACTGGCCCAGAGCAAAGACGCCCCGGTGCGACTTCAGGCGGTGAATCCGGCGGAGAAACAGAAACTTGCCAGCCACGGAAACGACGTGCGGCAATTCCGCAGTGAACGACAAAAGCTGGAGGCCAAGCCGGCGGAGACATCCGTTGCAACGCCCGCCAAAGATTTCAAGCCGACCCGGGTGAAACTTCCCGCGTCTCCGATCCTGGCGAAGTCGTCCGATCAACTCGACAAGAACGACGCTCCTCCGAAGAGACACGAGGCTCCCGCGCCAGATCCCAAGATCGAGCCGAAACCGAGAAGCGTCGGTGCCCGAGCCGAGCCGCCCAAGGGTGAGCCGAAAGTGCCCAAGGCGGACACGATACCGGAACCACCCAAGGGGAGACCCAAGGACGAGCCGAAGGTCGATCCGAAGCCAGCCCCGAGGGATCCGCTCAAGGTAATTCCGAAGGACGAGCCGAAGCCAACTCCCAAGGTCGAACCGAAGCCAGTGCCGAAGGACGAGCCGAAGCCAGCCCCGAGGGTTGAGCCGAAGCCAGGGCCAAGAGTCGAACCGAAGGTCGAACCAAACCCAACTCCCAAGGTCGAACCGAAGCCAGCGCCGAGGGTCGAACCGAAGGTCGAACCAAAGCCAGCACCGAGGGTTGAACCGAAGCCAGCGCCGAGGGTCGAACCAAAGCCAGCGCCGAGGGTCGAACCAAAGCCAGCACCGAGGGTCGAGCCGAAGCCAGCGCCAAGAGTTGAGCCAAAGCCAGCCCCGAGAGTTGAACCGAAGCCAGCGCCCAAGGTCGAGCCGAAGCCTGAGCGGCCGAAGCGCGAACCACCGCAGGACAAGCCCAAAGGCGAGGACAAGCCCAGGAAGTAAATGTCAGTGGCCAAGCAATGTACGTCGCTAACCCGGATTATTCATGGCCTCGTGGCTGAGTTCGCAAGAACTCAGTTCTTTATCGTGAGTTGGGCTGAGTTGTTGCGTACTCAGCGATAAGCAGGCTGCGACTGTTCCACGAAGTGCCATGAATAATCCGGGTTCAGCAGACACTCTCACAATGATTCCCTCTTTTCGTTCATCAGCCCCAAGATCGAGGCTGACAACCGGAACGAACAAGCATCATGGGGGTGTGTCGTGAGAACCCTGTGACGTTAACAGCGAGGAGGTTAGATCTCATGTCAAATGTTGCACAACCAGATGATGTACAGGAGTTGCCAAAACTCCAGGGTCACACCATTGGCTTCGTCGATACGCAGGTACAGTGTGACGCGACGATTCAAGCTCTCGACAAGGCCGGTTTTTCCTACGCCACAATCACCGTCTTTCACGGCGAAGAGGAGGTTCACCTGCTGGAAAGCCTGATGGATGGTTCCTCGTGGGGAGAGAGCGCGCAGGAAGTTCTGAAGCAGGGGACGCTGGAGTTGCAGAGCGGCCATTTTGTGGTGTGCATTGAAGTTCAGAACGCGGACGAAGCGGACGCCGTGGCTGCGGTCTCAACTCGATGCGGCGTCCACGGCATTTACCACTTCGGGATCATGGTTGATACGCGGCTGACCAAGTGACGAGGCCAGACCCGAGGTACGCCTGCCGATTGTCTGCCGGCCTTTCTCTTCATGAGGAGTGGCCATTAGGTTCACCAACTTCGACGGAGGACAGTACATGACCCGAGTACCGAGACAACTACGAACAATGGTCGGTGGAGCGTTCGGCGTACTGGTGATGATCGTGGGAGTGGTCCCTGCGCAAGATGCTGCTCAAAAGCCGGCACCGCCGAAGAGCGCCACGATCAAGGCCCCGGTCGCCGCACCGGAAGACTTTCAGGCGGTGATGACGCGCATGCAGGCCGCCAAGCCCGAGATCCAACAGCGGCACCTCGTTCTGCTTAAGGAACGTTACGACTTGGGCGACCGTCCCGCACCGGGCGTGACGATGGCTCGCAAAAAGCCCGTTCAAGAGGGTGTTCGCAGCCGATTGGCCGAGGGACTGACGTGGGAGAAACTGGCGGCGATGGACCCCGCCGACATCCAGAAACGGGGGTTGTTCCCCGCCGGATTCCTGCCGTTGCCTCATCCCAATCATCCGGAAGGAGGCATGCTCTTTCCCAAGTTCCACATCGACGAGGTCAAGAAGCAGGAGGGACGCGACCTGACCCGTTTCGACCTCGATTACGACCTGCCCGATCATCTGCTGCCCGAGTTCCCGCCACCGATGTTTCTGACGACCCGACCCGATCTCGGCGATGTGTCGCAAGGGAAGCTCGTGACGATGGACAACTTCCAGGAGCTCTTGGGTGGAGTTCTGAATCCGAAACAACTGGAGGGACTCCGGCTGCTGGTGGCACCCACCATGCAGCAGCAGTTCAATCAGACGGATGACCGTCGCTCGAACCGGCCCAGTCGCGGCGTGACCTGTTTTGACTGTCACGCCAACGGACACACCAACGCCGCCACGCATCTGGCTGGCGACGTTCGACCGCAGGAATTCCGTCACCGGATCGACACGCCCTCGCTGCGCGGAGTCAACATCCAACGGCTGTTCGGGTCGCAGCGGGCGTTGAAGAGCGTCGAGGATTTCACCGAGTTCGAGCAGCGGGCCGCCTACTTCGACGGCGACCCGGTCAAAGCGACTCTGAAGGGAGTCAACGTTCTGGAGCGCGGCAGCCAGGTCCACTTCATGGCCGAGTTCCAGGAACTACTGGACTTCCCGCCGGCCCCCAAGCTGAATGTGTTCGGCAAGCTCGACCCGAAACAGGCGAGCGAATCGGAGCTGCGCGGGCAGACCCTGTTCTTCGGCAAGGCGCAGTGCGCCGCGTGCCACCCCGCTCCGTATTACACCGACAACCTGATGCACAACTTGAAGGTCGAACGATTCTTCAAGCCGCAGACGATCCACGGCCGCATGGCGACAGCAGATGGTCCGATCAAGACTTTCCCGCTGCGCGGCATCAAAGACTCGCCGCCGTATCTCCACGACGGCCGACTGCTCACGCTCGATGACACCGTCGAATTCTTCAACCTGATCCTGGAACTCAAGCTGACAGAGGATGAGAAGACAGACCTCGTCGCATTCTTGCGAGTGCTCTGACCGGTGACTCTATCAACTCAAACAATGCAGACCCGTCAGCTGATCCTGACGACGAAAGGCAAATCGATGTCGATCAAAGCGGGCGTCTGGATTGACCATCACAAGGCGGTCGTGGTCCTGTTGCAGGACGGCGGCGAAGAAATCAAACAAATCGAGTCCAACACGGACAAGGCGTCTGCGTCGCCTGGCGGTCCCGGGTCGAAGCAGCCGGACCGTTCCAAAGGCTCTAAGGATGAGAAGACGCAAGAGCACAAGTTCATGAACCAACTCAATACGTACTATGACGAGGTTCTCACGTCCCTGCATGATGCAGACTCGCTTCTGATCCTTGGCCCCGGTGAAGCGAAGGGCGAGTTTCAAAAGCGACTCGAAAGCAAGAAGTTTCCGGCGCACGTCGTGGAGCTGAAGACGGCGGACAAACTGACAGATCATCAGATCGCGGCCAGCGTTCGCGAACACTTTGCGTTGGTTCCTAGTCATCAATGAGATGGAGCCGCAGCTTCACGAGCTTGATCGACCAAGTCAGGCCAACCATTGGCTGTCCGGCAGCGTGGAGACAAGGTGGCAGGAACCGTTGTTGTGGCCTTCACGAACCTGGGGATGTTTTTTGGGGGGCCAGCCGGAACATGTCCAGAAGGAAACGCGATGGGCGGCACAAGTGAGCTATTTTGCGTGGTGAAAAGCGATCCTGGCGACGATGTCGGGCTCAAGGGTGAACCAGACGCGTGGGCGACTTTTACGTGGACCGACGAGTTTGGCAATTCAATCGCTCCATTTTTCACGAGCCTTGAGTTCGGTCAGCCATTTCTTAAAGAGTTAAATGGCTGGCAGCTCAAACACTATCCGGTCTCTTTCGTTGTCGCCGTCATATTGGCCGACATCAAGCAAGAGACCTCGTTCTACACGATCGACCCCGTGACCACCCGGAAGTTCAAGGCGCTGAGCCCGGTACAGTTCCTCACGGAGCTAATTTACCGAAGACATCCGGTGGAAACTGGGACACCGCCCCTCGTCTTGGAACATGAAGACATTATCCCCATCGGAGCCTTGTTCGGCGAAGGGCGCGACCCGAATGCGGAAGTTGAATACAGACGACTACTGGCCGTCGCTGACGTGATTTTTTGTATCGACGGAAAGGGGGGCAAACAGTCGATCGTGTTTGGAAGAAGATCCCTCGAAAAACTCGTCCGGATCGGACAAAGCAACGTGCTGAGCGTTGTGAATGTCGGCCTCGGCCAAGAGACGATGGGAATAGAAAATCTCGCCACACCCGTTCAAGAGATCAAAGGACACCACGATTATTGCGTGGCCAGCGCCTCATAACAGGGGCCACAACTCATGTCGCTTTCCTGTCTCCTCCCAGTCATCGAATTCGTCGGGGATTCACCAAGCCATTCGCTACTGTGGAGTTCTTCAACCCGATTCAGAAACTCAAGCCAAATGCGATCGACAATGGCAGACCCTTTCGCCTTCCTGCTATTGTTCTGACCGCGAGCATCTTTGCCAAGTCTGTCGTGGTGAAGGAACCGGAACCATGACAGCGACCGCAAGCAGCTCACTTGTCTGTTCGGCGGTTAGCGTCTCGACAACCCAACGAGAAAGTGGAGGTGAAGTGACCATGATCGAACTCAACAAACTGGCCGCCCTCATCAAGCGTGATCGCGAAGCTTTGCTCTCGCGCTGGAGGGAGCAAGTGAGGCAGCTCCCCTCGGCGAAGCACCTCGACACACCCACGCTCAACGATCACGTTCCGACTCTCCTTGATGAATTGGCCGCAGCACTCCACTCACAATCCGAGGAGACGATCCCGGAATCGCTCCGTGAAGGAAGCTCGCCAGAGCATGGCTTGCAGCGCGTCGTGGACGGATTTGATATTGAAGAAATCGTTGCGGAGTACAACATCCTGCGCGGCTGTATCCACGATCTTGCCGATCGCAACGGCTTGAGCCTGCAAGGGAAGCCTTTTCACATTGTCAACCGTGTTTTGGACGGAGCGATCGGCTTGGCTGTGCAGTCCTATGCGACTCAACAAGCGCTGGAAGTACAGCGCCGCCGAGAAGAGTATCTCGCGTTCGTGGCCCACGACCTCCGCACTCCCCTGAATGCCATTTCTCTGGCTGCGAAAGTCCTGGAGTTGATGCTGCCAGAACGAGACACCAACGCTAAAGCCTCGCAAATGCTGAAGGCCCTGCGTCGAAACGTGCTGCAACTCGAAGGCCTGGTCGGCAAGGTCATTGAGGAAAGCACCAATCTCCAAACAGAAGTCGGCGTCAAATTGCAGCGACGCGCATTGGATTTGTGGCCCCTTGTTGAGGCGCTCATTCACGATCTTCATCCCGTGGCCGGGACCGCCAGCACTCAGTTGATCAACAGGATACCCGAGGACTTGGTCGTCCATGCAGACGCCAGTTTGTTGAGGCGGGTCTTTCAGAACTTGATTGCCAACGCCATTAAGTACACGCCACGCGGGGAGGTCATCATTGGGGCACGGGAACTTGGCGCGGAAGGGACCATTGAGTGCTGGGTCAGTGACAACGGTGCGGGGATCCCCGAAGAGCTTCTCGAAAAAGTCTTCGACAAGGGAGAAACCGATCCGGAGAACGCGGGGGGAATGGGCCTGGGTCTCGCCATCGTGAAGACTTTTATTGAGGCTCACGGTGGGCAGGTGACCGTCGAAAGCAAGGAAGGGGTCGGCTCGACGTTCCGGTGTTCGCTACCTATCAGGGCGAATGTCAGCGGTCTGACAAAACACTGAATCTGACGGAGGCCGCCCTGTTAGTGATCTCGAAGCATGCAGAAAGATGGCCCAGATGGAACAAAGACGGTTGGTCGAGGATATCGAGAACTACGCCCAGAACATCGTCGACACGGTGCGCGAACCTCTGTTGATCCTTGATGCCACCCTGCGTGTCCGGTCCGCCAACCGCGCCTTCTACCAGACGTTCCATGTTTCGCCCGCAGAGACCGAAGGCGGCCTCATCTACGAACTGGGCAACGGGCAGTGGGACATCCCCGATCTGCGAACCCTGCTCGAAGACATCGTCCCCAAGAGCTCCGACTTCGCCGACTTTGAGCTTGAACACACCTTCCCGGTCATCGGGCGCAGGGTGATGTTGCTCAACGCCCGCAAGCTCCAGGCGGGCCACCACGGCGAGCTGCTGGTTCTGGCCATGGAAGATGTGACCGCGCGCAAGCGGGCGGAAGAGGCGCTGCTCAAAGCGGGGGCGTTGCAGAGCGCGATCTTCAACAGCGCCAACTTCTCGAGCATCGCCACCGATGAGAAGGGCGTCATTCAAATCTTCAACGTCGGTGCCGAGCGCATGCTGGGCTATACGGCCACCGAGGTGATGAACAAGATTACCCCGGCCGACATTTCTGATCCGCAGGAAGTGATTTCGCGTGCCAAAGCGTTGAGCGCCGAGTTGGGGACCACAATCACGCCGGGCTTCGAGGCGCTGGTCTTCAAGGCCGCACGCGGGATTGAGGACATCTACGAGCTGACTTACATCCGCAAGGACGGCAGTCGTTTTCCCGCCGTCGTCTCGGTCACGGCGCTGCGCGACGATCAAAGCTCAATCATCGGTTATCTGTTGATCGGCACCGATAACACCGCGCGCAAGAAGGCAGAAGAGGCATTGCTCAAGGCGGGTGCCTTGCAGAACGCCATTTTCAACAGCGCCAACTTCTCCAGCATCGCCACCGACGAGAAGGGCGTCATTCAGATCTTCAACGTCGGTGCCGAGCGCATGCTGGGCTATACAGCCGCCGAAGTGATGAACAAGAATACTCCGGCCGACATTTCCGATCCGCAGGAAGTGATCGCGCGTGCCGCTGCGTTGAGCCTGGAACTCGCGACCCCGATCACCCCGGGGTTCGAGGCGCTGGTCTTCAAGGCCGCGCGCGGGATCGAGGACATCTACGAACTGACTTACATCCGCAAGGACGGCAGCCGTTTTCCCGCCGTCGTCTCGGTCACGGCGCTGCGCGACGATCAAAACGCCATCATCGGCTATCTGTTGATCGGCACCGATAACACCGCGCGCAAGCAGGCCGAAGAAGCGTTGCTCAAGGCGGGTGCTTTGCAGAACGCCATTTTCAACAGCGCCAACTTCTCCAGCATCGCCACCGACGAGAAGGGCGTCATTCAGATCTTCAACGTCGGCGCCGAACGCATGCTGGGCTACACGGCCGCCGAAGTGATGAACAAGAATACTCCGGCCGACATTTCCGATCCCCAGGAATTGATTACGCGCGCCAAAGCCCTGAGTACCGAACTGGGGACCACGATCACTCCCGGCTTTGAGGCCCTGGTTTTCAAGGCCTCGCGGGGGATCGAGGACATCTACGAATTGACCTACATCCGCAAGGACGGCAGCCGTTTTCCGGCCGTCGTCTCGGTCACGGCACTGCGTGATGATCAAAATGCAATCATTGGCTATCTGTTGATCGGCACCGATAACGCCGCGCGGAAGCAGGTGGAGGCCGAACGCATGCTGCTCGATCAGCGCGTGCGGGATCAGCAGTTCTACACCCGCTCTCTGATTGAATCGAACATCGACGCGCTGATCACCACCGATCCGCGCGGCATCATTACCGATGTGAACAAGCAGATGGAGGCGCTCACGGGCTGCACGCGCGACGAGCTGATCGGCGCGCCATTCAAGGACTACTTCACCGACCCGGACGGGGCCGAGGCTGGCATCAAGCGGGTGTTGGCCGAAGGCAAGGTCACCGACTACGAGCTCACCGCGCGCGCCCGAGACGGCAAGGAAACCGTGGTGTCCTACAACGCATCGACTTTCCACGACCGCGACCGGAAGCTGCAGGGAGTGTTCGCCGCCGCCCGCGATGTGACCGAACGCAAACGCTACGAGCAATCGCTGCAGCAGGCCAACCGCGCCAAGAGCGTCTTCCTGGCCAACATGTCGCACGAAATCCGCACGCCGATGACCGCGATCCTCGGCTACGCCGACCTGCTCAGCCAGCCGCAGCAGTCGACCAGCCAGCGCGAAAACTGCGTGCAGACCATCCGT
>JANODP010000280.1:0-6955 GCA_031412755.1 Schlesneria sp.
GTCCGGGGGCTGACGCCGCCCGGCTCACCAATGGCGGTTTTTTGATCGTCCGCGTTGAACGACGTGCGGCTCGATTGTTGATACGTGTTGCTCAGCACGATCAGTCGGTGAATCGGCTTCAGCCGCCAGCCGTTCTCCACCAGCGTGGCCGCGAGCCAGTCGAGCAGCTCCGGATGACTCGGTCGTTCGCCCTTCAGTCCGAAATCATTGGCGGTCTTGACGAGGCCGACTCCGAAATGTTGCTGCCACAGCCGATTGACGATGACCCGTGCGGTCAACGGTTGGTCGGGCGAGGACAGCCACCGCGCGAGATGCGTCCGCGGATTGGTCGCATCGGCGGAGAGTTCGTGAAGATCGTCGGCGACCAGCACACTGAGTGGCCGCGCGCCGACCGGCTCCCCTTTGTTCTCCCAGACGCCGCGCCTCAGGACATGGATCGCGGTCCGCTTTTCGAGGTCATTGCGCGTGCCGGGAATGGTGGCCAACGGCGGCGGCAACTGATCTTCGAGCGTCTCGATCTGTTCTTCCAATCGAGTCTTCTCGGCTCCCTCGGCCTTCTTAGCCTTGGCTCGCAGCGCGTCAATCTCGTCCTTCGCCCGCTTCGTTTTCGCCTCCCATTCGCGTTGTTCGGCAGCGGAGGCGAGCAGGATGTTGTGTTCCTCCGTCGCCGCGAGGTACGCCTGCAAACGGTAGTAATCCTTCTGCGAGATCGGCTCCAACTTGTGGTTGTGGCAGCGAGCACAGCCGACCGTCAGTCCGAGAAACGTCGCGCCGATGATGTCGGTCCGTTCGGTCAGCACCTCGTTTCGGCTGAGGGCGATGTCGGGGTTTCCCGCGTTGCGACGGACCGGGCCGAGCCGGTGAAAGATCGACGCGGTCTGGCACTCGGGATTGTCCGGTTCGATCTCATCGCCGGCGATCTGTTCGGTGAGGAATCGGTCGAACGGTTTGTCCGCATTCAGCGAGCCGATCACATAGTCGCGATATCGCCAAGCATCCGGAACGTGCCGGTCGTACTCGTAGCCTTCCGACTCCGCGTAACGAACGACATCGAGCCAATGCTGAGCCCAACGCTCCCCGTAATGCCGACTGCTCAACAACCGGTCAACGAGCCGTTCGTACGCATCCGGCTTCGCGTCATTGATGAACGCTTCGGTCTCTTCCGGCGTGGGGGGCAACCCAATCAGATCGAACGAGACCCGGCGAATCAGTTCAGTTCGAGTGGCAGGTGGAGCGGGCGGCCACTGATGTTCCTCCAGCTTCTCGAGGACGAAGGCATCGACGGCAGACCGCCCCCACGCAGCGTCTTTGACTTTCGGAGCATCCGCTTTTCTAACGGGCTGAAACGCCCAATGCTTTCGCCCCTTGTCGATCCCCGCCATCACGTCGTCGGATGCAACGTCGACGCGCGGATCGGGCGCACCCATCTCGACCCACTTCACAAAGTCCGCAATCGTCCGTTCGGGAAGTTTGTCCTTCTTGGGAGGCATCGCCAGCCCACCTTCGTGGCGAATGGCCTGGATCAGCAGACTCGTTCCACTCTTGTCCCCTCGCCCCGGCCTTGCGGGGAGAGGGTTAGGGTGAGGGGTCTTCTTGTCGATCACAATCGCCGGACCGCTCTCGCCTCCACGCAGCATGCCCGCGCGCGAATCCAGTCGCAGCCCACCCTGTACCTTGTCCGCCTCGCCCGAATGGCAGCCGTAGCACTGCGTCTTCAACACCGGCTCGATCTTCTCCCGAAAGAACCTGATGTCGTCCGGTTCCGCCGACAATGCGGAGGAACACCACGCCACCAGACAGACTGGCAACGCTGCCAACACGGTGAGTCGATGCCGCCGCACGCGCACCATCATCGCGGTACGACCTGGCACGGGCCTCCCGGTTTCGTTCGTATCGGCTCGGATCAACGCGGTGCCTCCGTCGGTCAGAGAGAGGTCTGGATCAAGGATCGGGTCGAGGTTCGACGGGCGACATCCCCGTCCGCTTCGTTGGCAGCGAGATCGTACAACATGATCCACGGTTTGACATTGTTCACCGAACATGACATCCGCCCCGTCGCGAATGCGGTCAAGGAGACCAGCCGCCGGATGCCGACACGCCGGGGCGAGAATCACACCCCGCAAGCGGCTCAATTGGTCATCCGCCGTTCTTTCTGAAAAAGTTCGGAAAGGCGCGTGACAGTTTGGCCGACATCGGCCCTCTGAGATAGGCCACTTTGACTGGTATCGTGCCGCACGGCGTGCCACCATCCCCATGAGTAGGCTTCGTTTCAAAGTGTTTCGATCTTTGTCGGATCAGAACAGAGCGTGCGTCGTCGCGACCGCGCCGGAGTCTGTCATGAACCCGCCCGCCGCCGAACTGCCTGATGAACCCACAAACGACCACGTCGATCCCGATGCCACGCGGTCGATGTCGGCGGACGATCAAGCCTCACGACTGGCGAATGTCCTCGACAAATACCTCGCCGATCTCCAGGCTGGTCACCAGCCCGACCGGCAGGCTCTTCTGGCCGAGCATCCCGAACTGGCCTCGCAGTTGGAGAGCTGTCTGTCCGGCATCGAGTTCATTCATCGAGCCTCCGCGCCGCTGTCCTTGTCCGGCGCGCCGACACAGTTGGGTGACTTCCGCATCGTGCGCGAGGTCGGTCGCGGCGGCATGGGCGTCGTTTACGAGGCCGAACAAATCTCGCTCAAGCGGCGCGTCGCCTTGAAGGTGCTGCGCTATGGAGCGGCGGCGGACACCGAGGCGATGCAGCGCTTCCAGCGCGAGGCCGAGACCGTCGCCGGGCTGCATCACACGAACATCGTCCCGATCTTCGCGATCGGCAGCGAACAGGGCGTCAATTACTACGCGATGCAGTTCATCGAGGGGCGGAGTTTGGCTGAGGGACGAGGGACGAGGGACGAGGGCCAAGAAAACCGCACGCCGTCTTCCCCCTCGTCCCTCAGCCCTCGCCCCTCAGTCCAAGTCGCCGGCTGGGGTCTGCAAGCCGCGGAGGCACTCGCCCACGCGCACCAGCGCGGCGTCGTGCATCGCGACATCAAGCCCTCGAACCTGATTCTCGATCCCGATGGTCAACTCTGGCTGACCGATTTCGGATTGGCCAAGCGACTGGATGACGTGACGCTCAGCATGGCCGGGGCGATCCTCGGCACGCCGCGCTACATGAGCCCCGAGCAAGCCTCGTCCCTCAAACATCCGGTCGATCATCGAACCGACATCTACAGCCTGGGAGCCACGCTGTACGAATTGGTGACCGGGCGGCCGGTCTTCGACGCGGAGACGGCTCACGGCGTCATCACGCAGATTCTTACAGCCGCCCCGCCCGCGCCGCGGCTGGTCCGACCGGATGTGCCGCGTGACTTCGAGACGATCATTTTGAAATGCCTCGCGAAGGAACCAGGCCAGCGCTACGCGACGGCTCAAGCGTTGGCCGATGACTTGCGGGCGTTTGTCGAAGGGCGAGCGATCAAGGCGCGGCGCGCGACGTTGGCCGAGCAGGCCGCTCGCTGGTTCAAGCAGCAGAAGCGGAGCGTCGGGATCGCAGCGGCGACGGTGGCGGCAACGATCTTTGTCGTGGTCGGAAGTCTCATCACGTGGCAAATGCGTGAGCAATCGCGGCTCGGATATCTGACGCTCAACACGCCGCGCGACGGTAGTGAGCGGGCCGAAGTCGCGGAGGTTTTGTCGCTCGATGACCGGCCGATCGGTTCGCCGTTCACGCTGCCGACGAAAGAACCGCTCGCGCTGCCGGAGGGAGCGTATCGACTGCGGCTGACTGCTCCATCGAAGGTCAGTCAGACGTATTTGTTCGACGTTGCGGCCGGAGCGCAGCAGACGCACGAAGTCGGGTTGGTGAACGAGACCGTCGGTTACGCGATTTCGCTGCGATCGCCGGTGGGCGTAGAGGTCGTGGTGGACGCTGCCCGCGTCCGAACCGACGCTAGCAGCGTCGGCCACGTTGAGCCGCGTCTCTTCGTCGGGCCGCAGGATCAGAGCAAGCCGACGTTGCGGTGTTACTCGGTGGCGTCACAGCCGCAGCAGCATGTCGTCCAGGAGGGATCCTCGATCGACGTGCGTCGCAGCTCCGAACCGATGCCATTGTGGGAGGCAAACTGGAGTCTCGAATCGCCGGATATCGTGTCGTTCGTGAAACTGCCCGAAGATCGCGAGGCGTGGAAGGTGTCGCCGGCGCAGACCGATGTGTTCGCGTGGCAGCAGGTGTTGGCGTGGTTCGACCCGTGGTGGTTTCGGAATGGCTCGCCGCCGAAGGTGATGCAGCCTGCGCGTGATCTCAACGGCGACGGCGTTGACGATGTGATCTGGTGCGCGCCGCAACGGTTCAATCCGGAGCTGGGCACTCTGGGACCGGGACCGGGCACACCGAAAGCAGCGACGCTCGTGGCGGCTTCGGGCAAAGATGGCAAGCCGCTGTGGTGGTTGCGTTCGCTGGATTCGCAGGGCGGCAGCAGTGTCTTGCGCGGCGAGCCGATTTGGGTTCGCGATGCACTCGCCTGCGTGTTGCGTTCGGGAGTCCGAGAAGAATTGTGGATCGAAGCCGTGTCGCCGCAGACAGGCGCATCGCTGTGGCGGCAGGGTCCGATGATGCCATTCGCGCCAGGCACGACGATCACGACGCGAACGTCGAACGGCTCGGAAATGCACGCTCCCACCGCGCGGCTGACAGAGGCCACGTTGGATGATAAGCCGGTCGTCATCGCGGTCATCGGGAATCAACTGTTGGTTTTGGACGCAGCGACAGGCGAGCCACGTCGGCCGGCGCGAGTGCTGCCGAGTTATGCTTACTCCGCGCGGTTTGCCGATCTTGACGCGGACGGATTCCCCGAAGCATTGCTGACGTTCATGGATCAGAGTGGATCGCCGCAGTTCGTGGCCTTCTCGGTGGCCCGTGGCGAGCCGTTGTGGGACACGAAAGTGGGCATCGACTCACTCCAGTTTCAGAGGACGATGTCTTCACTACCGTGGCCATTCGTCGAGGACTTGGATGACGATGGCCGACCGGAAGTGGTGTTGCCCGGCGACGGTGACAATAGCGCTCAAACGTCGAGCGATCGCGTTCAAGGGTGGGTCGGTTGTCGCGTTTTGGACGGAGTGACCGGAAAGACGCGCTGGGAGCGGCGGTTCCCGATTCGGCAAGGGTACGGTCCCGACCTGCATCGAGCGGCCGATCAATACGCCGTCGGCCCGGACCTCAATGGCGACGGACAGCGCGAGCTGTTCACCGTCTCGGTGCGTCGCGAATCTCAAATGCAAGTGGTCAATCAGAGAATGGGCTACCAGCGCGAGCAGTATTTTCTGTACGTCGATTGCTTCTCCGGTCGCGACGGACAGAGCGTGTGGTGGCAGCGCATTCCGTTAGGGTTGTCGGAGCTCTCAACCTGGACCGGCACGCCCGACGCGCCGGTGCTGTGGGGTAGCCACGCTCGCCAGAGCGTGGGTGGGACGGCGACAGATACCCCACGTTCTGGCGAACGTGGCTACGGTGTGAAGCTTGTCCTGCCGGTGCGGCGTCATGCGGATCAAGGGGGCGATGGGATCGGCAATGCCGGGGCACGATTGTTGTTCGTGTTGTCGGCGGCCACGGGGCGCATTGAGCATCAAGCCGAGGATGTCGCGCTTCCGAGGCTTGTCGATTGGAACGACGACGGACTGGATGATCTCGCGGTCTTTGTGCCCGATGATCCGCAACGGTTCGCGAATGGCAATTGGCATCCTGACAAGCCGAGCGGCAAGTTCGTGGTGCTGCGTGGTTCACCGCAGGAAGCGTTTCGGCGGCTCGATCGCTGGGTCGAGGAACAAGATTTTGATGGCGATGGGCTTGCCGATTTGTCTCAGCGTTATCACGGCAACGGTGACTACGCGATTCAGATTGCCTCGGGGCGCGACGGCCGCATCATGTCGAAGTGGAAAACGGAGTGGCCGGAAACACCGCGCAGCTTCACGGTCGGCAACGTGCAATCGTTCGCGCCGCCGCTGGGTGACTTCGATGGCGATGGTCTCGCGGATTTGCTGGTCACACGCGAGGCGTACAACTGGGATTTCGAGCGTGTACCGCTCGTCAAAACGGGAATGGCTCCGCTGTTGATGCAAGCGATCTCCAGCAAAACGGGTAAGCGAATTTGGGGCGGAGTTCCGCTGCTGTTGCCCGATTGGTTGCGGCCGAAGGATGCCGATGAGAACTCCGATGAATGGAAGCAACTGCGAAGCGGGCGGCTCCAGCCGATTTCGACGCACGCCGTGGACCTTGATGGCGACCGGCGACCCGAAGTGCTTCACGTCCTCCAAATGATCGGTTATCGCCGGTCCGAACAGGACCGCACTCTCTACAACGAGCATCAGCAACCATTCGTCGCATTGATCGACGGCCGCGCAGGAACATTGCGCTGGTGCGAACCGATCTTCGACGCAGTGCGCGGCAGCCACGCGCCCGGTCTGGACTACGTGCGCTTCGACGCCTCGACCGATCTCAACGGCGACGGCACGCGCGACCTGGTGCTGACTGTGCCGCAACAGGACCGACAAAATTCGTGGTCGCTGAGCCTGCAAGTTCACAGCGGTCGCGACGGAAAAGTTCTCTGGGGACCGAAGCCGCTCGAAGGAACGAGCTTCAACAACAATGATTTCAACTCGCCGATCGTCAGCGATCTGGACGGTGACGGTCGCCCCGAAATCGTGCTGATGCCAACGAAGCAACCACACGTCACCGTCCTGCGCGGCGACACCGGCGAACCGCTGTGGACCTGGCAAGGCTCGCAACCGAAGTATTTCGCCGGGCCGGGAATCGCGGTCGTGGCAATGCCTGTGGCGGACGCGGCGGGCGGGCGGCACGCCGAGGGGGACTTCGAAGCACCCGCCGCCGGGGGGCCCCAGGGGCGCGCCGGTGGCATGAAAGCAAAAGGGTCGCAATGGGGCAAAGCGCGTGACGTTCAAACGG
>JANODP010000281.1:0-23319 GCA_031412755.1 Schlesneria sp.
GACTTCGATCATCGTGCCGACGAGGTATTCCACCGTGGTGCCGGTTTCGCTGAAGACCAGATCGGCCGCCGCGCGGATGATCTTTTCCTGGTGCTTGAACTCGGCCAGGAAGCCGGCGAGCGGCACCATCACTTCGGGGACCACGTTGATCCCCTCCTTCTTCACCAGCACGGCCGCTTCAAAAATCGCGCGGGCCTGCATGGCGGTGATCTCGGGATAGACGATTCCCAAGCGGCAACCGCGGTGGCCGAGCATCGGATTCGATTCGTGCAGATCCTCCACACGGCGCTTCACGGCGTCGACGGTGCTGTTCGTCCATGACGCGAGTTTCTCGCCCAATTCCGGCTGCTCCTCAAGATGGCGGTCCGAGAGGAATTCGTGCAGCGGCGGGTCGAGCAGGCGGATCGTCACGGGACGACCGTTCATGCTGCGGAACAGTCCGGCGAAGTCGGCGCGCTGGAACGGGAGGAGCTTGGCGAGAGCTTCTTCTCGAGTGTCCTTCGTTTCGGCGACGATCATGTGCCGGATCTCGTCGAGGTGATCGAAGAACATGTGCTCGGTGCGGCAGAGGCCGATCCCCTCGGCACCGAACGCGACCGCTTCGTCCGCCTGGCCGGGCGTGTCGGCGTTCGTGCGGACTCGCAGCTTGCGGTACTTGTCGACCCAGCCCATCAGTTGAGCGTATCGCTTGTATGTGTCGGACTCTTCCGGCTTCAGCGTCTTCTGGACGAGAACCTGAATCACTTCGCTGGCCTTCGTGGCGAGCTTGCCCTCGAAGACCTCGCCGGTGAAGCCGTCCATGCTGATGAAGTCGCCCGCCTTGAGGGTCTTGCCCGCGACCTTCACGGTGCCGGCTGTGTAATCGACATCGATGGCCGAACAGCCGACGATGCAGGCCTTGCCCATCTGGCGCGACACGAGGGCCGCGTGCGAACTGGCACCGCCGGTCGCCGTCAGAATTCCCTTGGCGGCCTTCATGCCGCGCAGGTCTTCGGGACTGGTTTCTTTGCGGACGAGGACGATGTCGGTGTTCGGGTTCTTCTCGTGGAATGCTTCGGCCTCGTCGGCGAACAGGCAGATGACGCCCGACGCCGCGCCCGGTCCCGCGTTGATTCCCTTCGCGAGGAACCGGCCTTCCTTCGTGGCGGCGGCTTTCGCGGCCGGGTCGAAGATCGGCTGGAGCAACTGGTTGAGATCGTCGGCCGGAATGCGGCGCTTCTGCAACGCCTCGACCTCGGTGATGAGGCCCTCGTTGACGAGATCGACGGCGATGCGCACGGCGGCGAAACCGGTTCGCTTGGCGTTGCGGGTTTGCAGCATGTAGACCTTGCCGCGCTGGATCGTGAACTCGATGTCCTGCACTTCCTTGTAGTGCTTTTCGAGCTTCTTGCCGATCGCGTTGAGCTGTGCGTACGACTCGGGCATGTCCTTCGACAGAGACTCTTCGATACGCAGCGGTGTGCGGATACCGGCCACCACGTCTTCGCCCTGCGCGTTGATGAGATAGTCGCCGCAGAAGCCCGGCGTGCCGAGGGCACAGTCGCGCGTCAGGCCGACGCCCGTCGCACAGTCGTCACCCAGGTTGCCGAAGACCATCGCCTGCACGTTGGCGGCCGTGCCCCATTCGTGAGGGATGCCGTACGTCCGGCGATAGACCATCGCGCGGTCGTTCATCCAGCTTCCGAACACGGCGCCGATCGCGCCCCAAACCTGCTCCATCGGATCGGCCGGAAAATCCTTGCCGGCGCGAGCCTTGATCAACGCCTTGAACTCGGTGACCAGTTCCTTCAGGGCCTTGACGGAGAGTCCCGAATCTTCTTTGACGCCCTCTTTCTCCCGCTTGTGTTCGAGAGCCACTTCAAACGGGTCCCCCTCGGTCTTGTCCTTCGGCTTCAGTTCGAGCACGACGTCGCCGTACATTTGCACGAAACGGCGGTAGCTGTCCCACGCCGAACGCTCGTTGCCGGTCTGTTTGGCCAGCGCGACAACAGTGGTGTCGTTGAGGCCGATGTTGAGGACCGTGTCCATCATCCCGGGCATCGATTCGCGGGCGCCCGAGCGACATGAGAAGAGCAGGGGATTGGTGGCCGACCCGAACTCGGCCCCCATCGACTTCTCGACCTTCTTCAGCGAGTCGAGGACCTGTTGTTTGAGTTCCGGCGGGAACGTGCGGTTGTTGGCGTAGTAATAGGTACAGACTTCGGTCGTCAGCGTGAAACCGGCGGGAACGGGCAGCCCGATGCGCACCATCTCGGCCAGATTGGCCCCCTTGCCGCCGAGCAGCGTCTTCATGCTCGCATCGCCATCCGCTTCACCGTCGCCGAAGAAATAAACGTACTGAGTCGCCATGCCAATTCCTCACAAACCCGGCTGCCCACCGGCAGCCATAACAATTGAAAAGAACCGAGCGCCGCAATGGCCCACCGGTTCCGAGCGGTCAGCATCGGCGCGGACTATCCCCGCCAACGGACCATCGAATTACGAGGCGGGACAGTACCGGCCAGCCCTCTCAACTTCAAGCCCCAAGCGATAAGAGGGGCCGCTTGGTATCGCCAATCCTGAAGAGTCCAGCCGGCATGTAGCTGAGTTCGCAAGAACTCAGTTCCTGTTCGTGTGTTGGACTGAGTTCTTGCGAACTCAGCTACGAGGCCATAAATTCTGGGTTATTCAGGGGCATCACCCAATTCGCGCCGCAGCCGCAACAGAACGCGCGACTTGGAGACGCGAACCGAACCGGGAGTCATCTCCAGATCGGCGGCCACGTCACTGGCCAGCCGTCCTTCGACGACGACGCCCCAGAACGCCTGCCAGGTCCGGTCGTGAAACTCGCCGCGGATCGACTCCAGGGCCTTTCGCAGCAACTCGTCGAGAATTCCATCGTCCGCCATCGGGGGGGGGTCGGTGCTCTCGTGCGGGTCGAGAATCTGCTGCAACTTGAGCAGGGCCTCGGAACCTCCCGCTGCAGAGGGCTCGGCGCCTTGACGGCGGAGATGATCGCGGACTTTGTTTCGCGTGATGGTGTAAAGCCATCCGCGAAAGGTATCGACGGGCCGCTCCTTGCGGAAACGATCCAGATTGCTGGCCACTGACAGGAAAACGTCCTGAAGTAAATCGACCACGTCCTGCTCGACGATGCCCCAGCGCCGGCACCATGACGAGACCAGCGGCGCGTACAGTCGCACGAGCCGCTCCCAAGCCGCCGGGACCGCGAGCTTGGCGTCAGCCAGCAGGCTGCGCGACGTCGATCCGCCAGACCGGGGGCTCTCGTCGTGGCTGTCGTCAGCGGTCATCCGGAGGCCGCCTTTCGCCTGCGCTGCGTCACAACCATCACGGCGGCGCTGATGATGAGCAGCAGTGACGAGATCGTCCCCATGATCAGGAAGGCGCCGCGCAGGCCCGCCTGCGTGTTGTCGATCTCACGATCGAGCGGCCGGACAATCTTGAGGACTCCGACCACGTCCCCCTCCTTCCAGTCTTTCTTCGGACTGCGGCTGTCGGGATGGTTGTGGCAGCCGATGCAGCTCTTCTCCATGTGGCGGGCGCTGTAATAGAGGAGCTTCCGGCGACCGTCGTCCGCCACAAACTCCGAGTATTCCGACGCCGGTTCATCCTGCGGCTTGGCATTTGTTTCCAACCATTGCAGGGCGTCCCGATCGAACTTGTCCTGCGGCCCGCCGTCCTTGCGAGAAGGCCACGGATACCGGCTGTAAACGCGGACCGCCATGCCGGGACTGCGGCGGCTGATCCGCTCGCCCAGATCGATCGCAAACGTCGCCGGCAACGGCAGGGCGGGGTGGACGTTCCGATAGTTTTCGGTGATGGCGACGTTGCTGAGCTTCGGGTCAATGTCCGAGATCTCGTCGCTGTAGAACCGCCAGACCTCATCGAGCATCTTCGTTTCGAGGCGGGCGCTTTCGAGGGCCGTTTGCCGGACGAAGAATTCCGACAGGCTCGACAGATACGACATCCCGGCGACCGACCCCACGATCACGGCCACGAGTACGCTGACCGCCAGGGGATACCGATGACACCAGCGCAGCATTCGCTCGAGGTATCCCATCGGTCGGGCGAGGATCGGCTGACCCTGCAAGAACCGACGCATATCGTCGGCCATGTCCCGGGCCGATTGATAGCGCCGCGACGGGGCCTTGCTCATCGCCTTCAGACAAATGACCTCCAGGTCGCGCGGCAGGTTCGGCTTCACGGCGCGCGGCGGACGCGGGTCGTCCTCCAGCACCTGCAACAGCAGCAGTCGGCGGTTGCCGTGGAACGGACGTTCCCCCGTCAGCATCTCGTAGAGCACGACGCCGAGGCTGTAGATGTCGCTGCGGGCGTCGACCTGATGGGAGGCTCCCGCAGCCTGTTCGGGAGACATGTAGGCCGGCGTTCCCAGGACACGTCCGTCGGACGTCATCGTCTGCTCGCCCGCGTCGCGTTTGGCCAGACCGAAGTCCATGACGTGAGCACGCTGCTGCCGATCGAGAATGATGTTCGACGGCTTGACGTCGCGATGCACGACCCCCTGTTCGTGGGCGTATTGCAGTGCGTCGGCCAACTCGCTCGCGATGGAAGCCGCCTGCTGCGGGGCGAGTGCCCCATCCTTCAGCCGCTCCTCCAGCGTTTCGCCATCGATGTGTTCGCACACCAGAAACCAGACGTTGTCTTCCGTCTGGCCGGTCTCATACAGCGAGACGATCGACGGATGCTTGAGTTGCGCCGCGCTGCGTGCTTCGCGCAGGAACCGCTCCGCTTCTTCCTTCGACGCCAGGCTGCCCGCGCGTTGCACCTTGAGAGCGACGACTCGTTCGAGTCGCGGATCCCACGCTTTGAAGACGTACCCGAATGAGCCGACACCCAGTTCCGACCGCAACTCGAACCGGTCGAGCCGCACGACTCCTTCCAGCAGACGACGCGCGAGATCGCGTCCGGCATCGGCGGCAATGCGCGAGCCGACACGACCCGACTGGGAAACACTGGCAATGACCGCCTGAGCCAGCGAGTCCCCGTCCGACTGTTCCACCCGCATCGAGGTCCGCAACTTCCCGAGTTGGGTCACGAGTTGGTCCGTCGATCCGTCGAGTTGCTCCAACTGTTTCTGGCAGTCCTCGCAGCCCTCGACGTGTTGTGCAATGGCATCGAACCGTGCGGTCTCTCCGAGACCGAGGGCCAACTCGCGCAGTTGCTCCGGAGCGGGACACAAATGTTTCGTCACGTTCGTCGTCCCTGCCCGCGCAGCAGATCGTCCACCCAGGCCGCGTCCTCGGGCGAGAAGGGCGGCACGGGATCGGTCTGGTAGCTCAGCTTGGCATAGCGGCCGCGGTCGTAGACCGTGTCGATGATCTGCTGGATGTTCAAGGAGACATCGCGATCCTTCGGACGCAGCGGAATGGGGATGACCGGCAGCGGCTCGCGCAGCGAGGCACCAAACACCTTGGTCCTTGTCCGGCTCCGTGCGCTCATCATGTAGGTGCGGCGTCGCGTCTCGGGAATGAATTCCAGCGCTGCCGACAGCACGTGCTGGCCGCCGCGCAGCAGATCGATCTCGACGAGGTTGACGCCGGCGTTCAGATAGTCGCGCTGTTTGCGGCGGTAGTCCTCGCGACCCGCGGTGGTCAGCTTGTTGGTGGGACTCAACACCTCGATGGCCGTCACAACGCGCTCGCCGGACGAGACATCAAGGATCCGGACGTGCCGCGCGGTCTGCGGCACCTCTTCCAGCACCAGCAGCGGTTCCGCCACGGCGACGGACTCCGTTTGATATCCCAACGCGGCCTCCTCGAAATCTTCGACGATGCGGACATCGGGCGCGATCATCCGCGATGCGTCGTCGCTGTCCACCGAGACCGACTCTTCCACGCGTGCCACGAGATCAAACGGAAGTTGGTCCTGAATCTGGTCGCAGATGTAGGTCATCACCCTGGGATGCACATCTCGCCAGTGGTCTTCGAGATACGGGTCCATGCCGGGGAAGGGGCTTTTCATGGGAATCTCCATCGTGTCGTGACGGCCTTCCAGAACAGCGGCCACTGTAACGTAAGGCGAGCGTCAGGAAAATTGCGTCTGCGTGTAACGCCCTGCCGTTCTAGGATTCAAGCCGCTCGCTCGACTCCCGTCGATCGACATCGTTGCACAGTCCTCCAGAGTCCCCTTGAACGGAGAATCTCATGACACCCACCAATCGTCGTGCCTTCCTGTCGGATGTCGGTCGCGGAATGTTGGCCGCCGGGTTGGGAGCATCGCTCGCCAACGACCTCGGGTTCTCGACCGCCTTTGCCGAACAGGGGACGGCCTCCATTCCCCTCGGTGAGTACGCCGGTCTCGTCGAACTGATGCGGAACACTCCCGCCGAGAAGCTGCAACCGCTGCTCGCCGAAAAGATTCTGAAGGGCGAGGTCGATCTGAAGAAGCTCACGGCCGCCGGTGCCCTGGCCAATGCCGTGACGTTCGGCGGGTGCGACTATGTCGGTTTCCACACGGCGATGGCCATGCTTCCCGCTTTGGAGATGAGTCGCCAACTCACCAGTGGTCGGCAGCCACTCCCCGTACTCAAGGTGCTCTACCGCAACGCGCAGCAGATCCAGAACGTCGGCGGTGCCTCGCACACGGTGCTGGCGGCGATTCACGCGGCCGAGCACGCCGCCGAACATGCCGAAGGTGACCTCGGAGTGCAGATCCGCAACGCCTGCCGTAAGCCGGACGCCGACCTCGGCGAGAGGCTGCTGGCCACCGTGGGCGATTCCCCGATCGACGCCTTCAACGCGCTGCAACCCGCGATGCAGGACGACCTGAACGTTCACCGGTTTGTGTTCGCTCACCGGACCTACGGGCTGGTCGGTCTGCTCGGTAAGGAATACTCCTACTCGCTACTGCGACAGTGCGTGCGGTTCTGTGCCGATCACGAACGGTCACGCATCGAGCACAAGCAGGGTGAGTCACCAATCCGCGCGTTGGTTCCCAAGCTGCTCGACCAGTACAAACTCGCGGGCAAGACGCTCGGCAAGCGCAATCTGGACGATGCCGCCTTGAACGAACTCAGCCAAGTGATCTACAGCGGCCCGCGCGACCGCGCCGCCGAGGCCGTCGCCTCCGCACTCGCCGAAGGAATCGATCCTGAAGTCGTGGGTGAGGCGGTCTCGCTGGCATCCAACCTGTACGTGTTGCGACAGGGTGGCGACGAAAAACACTGGCGCACTCACGGCGATTCGGCGGGGGTCCATTCGTCTGACGCCACCAACGCCTGGCGAAACATGTCCCGAGTGGCCGAGTCGCGTCATGCCGTGTCGGGCCTGATCGTCGCCGCGTACCACGCGGGAATCCAGGGTGGTCCCTTCCAGACGCCCGCCTATCCCACCGATGAGCACCGCGCGCTCGTCAAGATTCAGGACGCCAAGGGCCTGCTGGCGGAAACGGAAGACGCCATCCGCAACAACGATCAGGGTCGCGCCACCGCCGCCATCCAGATCTACGGCGAGAACAACCACGCGGTCGATCCGGTCTTTGACCTGATGCTGAAGTACGCCGTGAGCGAGGACGGCCGACTGCACGCTGAAAAGTACTACCACACCGTGCGTGAGGAATACCGCACAACCCGCCCGGCCTTCCGCTGGCGGCAGGTGGTGGCTCTCTCCCGCGTGACGGCCAGTGCCTACGGCTACAACCGCGACGACAAGCACGGCTTCCGCGCCGCCGGTTACGACGCCGCCTGCAAACTCCTCGGCGTCGAGGTCTGAACCAAAACTCGGGGCCGTTGTTTCAACGGTCTCTCCAAAACACGAAACGCCGGTCGCTCATGCGCCGGCGTTTCGGCGTTTCTATCGAGCCTGCCTGAGAGCGACTAACTCGGATTATTCACGCCTCGGGTAGTGTCGTCGACAGAACGTGACAATTAAGCCTCACGCGCAAGCGAAGTTACTGCTGTTACATTCCTTCGCTTGCGCGTCAGGCTTCAATGTGACCATGAATAATCCGGGCTAATGGCCCGAGCGGATGCCACTGGTGGCGACTTGTTCCCACCAGCGTCTGAAAGTGAGGGGCATCTCCAACCAGAGTTTGGCGAGCCGGGCCATGAGACGGAGAAAGGTCTGGGTCAGAATCACCCAGGTGAGAAGCGACAGACCGATTGCCCAGGCACCAACGCCGAGGAGGCCCCATCGACCACGATTGGTGCCACGGTCACCGGTGTCCCCGGGCGGATGGTAACTCCAAGTGCGAAGGGCCACGTCGGCGGGACGCGAGATTGTGCACCACGAAGCGTACGCGGCGAGGCGAACGGCGGGTTCGGAGGGCTGGAATTTGAGGTACGCCGAGACGACGCCATCGCGCGCCGCATCGGGGAGGGCGACGGGGACGCTGAAGACCAGTTGCGCGATCATCACCAGGGGGAGCAGAAAGGTGGCGGCCTCACGACGGCGACCGGCGGCCGCGGACAGGCATAGTCCAAGTGTCACTCCCGCGAGTGCCGTGACGACCAGGACCGCCAACGCCCATCCGCGCGCATGGAGCATCTCGTCTCCACCCGCCCACCGCACGCACCCGAGTGTGACGAAGAACAGCAGCGTCTGGCTGGCGGCCACCCCCGCGAAGACCAACAATTTGGCGAACAGATAACTCGTGAGGGACAGAAACAGTTGCCGCTCGTGGTCGAAGACCTCCCGTTCGCCGGCGATGGCCAGCAGGCTCAGACTGGCCGACATCCACAGGATCGAGACGATCGACAGGAAACCGAGCAACGGGGCGTGAGACCGATCCACGGCCACTCCGAGCGCGAGCGAAAACAACCCGGCCACGAGGGCGGGGAGGGCCACCCTTCTGCGCCAGTCGGCACTCATGAGTGCCAGTTCGCGTCCGACGAGTACGGTGAACTGGCCAGCGGACGATGCGCGCGTGACGACGTTTTGGACGGGGGCGCGAGCGGCGGCGGGAGTCGCGTTGGGTGACTCCACGATCGGAGCGGAATCACCGATGATGCATCCCCCCTCCATTTCGATGACTCGATCGCACAACTGGTCGAGGTCGCCGACCCAATGCGTGACGAGGACCACCGTACATCCCTGCCAACTGAGCGAACGGAGTTGCCGCATCAGCGAGGCCCGTCGCTGTCTGTCCAGGCCGCTATCCGGCTCGTCGAGCAGCAACACGCGCGGGCGTCCCATCAGTTCGCTCGCCGTGCGCACCCGCTTGTCCTGCCCGCCACTCAATGAACGAACCGGATTGTCCCACCGTTTGCGCTCGATCTCGGCCCGCAACAGTGCCTGCTCGACCCTTTCCGCGTCGGCAGACTCCCCGCGCAACTGCGCACTGATGGTGAGAACTTGTCGCGCGCTCAGTTCCTCGTGCAAGATCGACTCTTGCGAGGCGTAGCCGAGTGCGCCGCGAAATCGTCCGGGATGCATCGCACGATCCCAGCACGAACCGTCCGATTCGATGACGGTGATGCCGCCCGCATCGATCAAGCCGGGCAGGTTCGCGAGGACTTTGATGAGCGTCGATTTGCCGCAGCCGCTTCCGCCGACGACCGCGACAAATTGACCCGGCGCGATCGTCAAATTGAACTGCGGTCCCAAGCGATCGCGCACGTGCAGCCCCTCGGTGCGCAGGCCGACTCCCGCCACGGGGGCGAGCGGCAGGAGATGGCCGTCCGTCGCGCTGAAGCTCCACGCGAACGGTCCGATTTGGAGCATGTCACCGGCGCGCAGTTCTGCCGTCCGGACGCACCGCCGATTGATGAACGTTCCCCTTCGCGAACCGCAGTCCGCCAGAAAGAACCGCAGCCCGGCGGCGGTCTCCGTAGAGGTCGACTCCAAGGCTTCTTGGGGATCACTCCGCCTGGGGACGATGATGGCGTGCTGCAAATCGATGCCGGAGTCTGGCAGCGAATACGAATTGTCCGGCTCGGGGGCGCTACCCAGCGTTGTGGACGACGTCTGACTGAGGGCGATTCGCATCCGCCCCTCCGACAACACGGGAACGATGGTCGTCGCAGCATTCGCGTTCGCGCTGGCCGCCGCGCGGGCGAGGGCCTCCCGAAACAGAGGAAATCCGGCGATCCAGTCGAATGAAATCCCACACTGCACGCACGCGGCAGCGTCCGCCAGATTCTGAGTTGAGCAACCGGGACACAGCAATGACACGCAACGCGCTCCTCGAAGCGGGATGGTTTGTACGCTCGCGTCACTCCGACGCCGACGGGACGGGCGTTGATTCGCAGCCGGGCGGGTCGGAGTGCCCCTCCCGCAGGTCGGCGAGTCTCCATCAAGCCACTCACGGTGAGTTCGTCGCGGGTGGCTTGGCCGGTTCAACAAACTCGGCTTCGTACCGGCTTTCGACCCTCAGATCGCGCAGTTGCTCGGTGCCGAACAGCAGGTGGTCGCGGCTTTGATGGAGCGTGCTGGCCGAGAACTGGATCGCCGCGCCGCGGATGTAGAGTTCCTTCAGATCGAACAACATCGAACCGTCTTTCACGCTGAGTTGTCCGCGCTGTTCCTTTCCGCCAACGTTGCTCTGCGCCGTGACGGCACCGCTGACGACGCTCAGCCGGGCAACCTGCCCGGCAGTCTCATCGGTTTCGCGCCGCAGCTTGATCGTGCCACCGATCTCGGCGACCGGATCGTAGAGCGCAAACAAGCTTCCCACGTCCTCGGCCCGCACCTCCCACTGTTCACCCTCGCGCCGGTTGGCCGTGGGAAACACGAATGTATCGACCAGCACGGTGCTGGCGTGTGCGAGCCGGATCAACTCGTCGCGGTCGAACGGCTCGCCTTCCAGTCGCGAGATGTGCGTCACCCCGACACCCGACAGGTACACGATCCGCAACCGGCTGCCCGAGAGCTTTTCGACCTGCACCGCCAACTCGGTATCGGGCGTTTGCGCGGTGACGTGGACCCCCGCACGCCGCAACCATTCCGTTGCCGATGTCAGAGTTCGCTTGAGTGCCGGGTCGGTCGTGTTCAACGCGTCGGCCACCCTGCGAAACAAGAGATAACGGGGCGACAGCCTCTTCAATTGGCGATCGGCGGACGGCCAGACCGTGCGCAGCACCAGTGAATCGGGCGGGACCAACTCCAGCGTCTGATTCGAGACGGTCCGGACCTGGAAAACTTCGCCGAACGACTGCTCGAATACGACGCGACCGGCTCGTGCGTCGTTCTCGACCACGCGCGTTTCGGTCGGGATTTGCGAGAGGTAGCTGAACGAGGCGACGCCCTTCAGCCCCCAGGCCGCGTTGCTTCCCTTTCCGTTCACGACGAAGTGTCCGACACTGCGAACCGTCTTGCCGACCGGGTAACGTTCGAGCAGCATTTCTTCGGACAACGCCGCGGGCGGGGTCTTCTTCTTGGGAACCTCAACCTCTTCGCCCACGTTGGGGACCGGGACGGACTGAGGCGTGACCTCCCCGGGGCATAGCGTGGTGAGCATCCTCAAATTGCGAGCGGCCTCGTCCCGCAGTTCGCTTCGCTCCACGGGCTCTAAACCAACCTTGTCGCTCAGTTTTTGAAACGCCTCGCGCGCCGCACACCAATCCGATTTGAGCTGCGCGTTGCGCGCGGCGGTCAATAGTTCTGAGTACTCGGCCGGAACGGGGACGCTTGGTACGGTCACGATCACCGGAGGCTGGCCAGGTCCGGGTCGGCCAACCCAGGCGGCGATTGCGATCAGCACAACTACGGCCACCAGTGCGGGCTTCAACCAGCGGTTGCCGGAAACGGGCATTTCAGGATCACGGACCGGTTCGTTCATGACGATTTCCTCGGGTGGCCAGGCGAACGGAAGGAAAAAATGGACCGGAAGCATCAGATGCGGGAGCAGTCATCGGATCATCGCCCGCCGCTCTTCTGTGGTCGGCACCGGCGGTCCCGGGCAGTTGCCGATCTCGATCGTCAACGAGTGAACTCCATTCACGATGGTTCCCATTTGACCGAGTCGCCAGAAGGCGACGGGGCCGAGAAACTTTTGGTTGATGCATTCGGAACGCAGCCCGCCCTTCAGTGACTGTCGTTCTCCATAAACTTTCACTTGCAGCGACTGTCCGGGGTGCCAGGGAAAGGCAATCGGAGGGGTCGTGGAGGGATAGACATGGTCTGTGGCGGATGCCCAGGTATGCACGGTGACATCGTCATCCAGTGCGGACAGCGAGCCATCAACATGCACATCAATGGTGCGAGTCGTGCCGCTGTTCGCCGGTCCCGCACCCGATTTCAAACGGAACGTGGCGGTGGAGTTGGCGGTCATGCTGTTGAACTGGTCGATCCAGACATAAGCCACCTCTTCTGCCCGAGGCTTCCCTGTGGCCGTGACAGCAGTCTTGAACTGCTCTTGAAACTGCGGCCACGTCAGGTCTCCACGTCCGTCCACTTCTTTCCATTTCGCTTCGGCTGCCACGAGCGCCGCCAGCATCTCTTCCTCGCTCGCCCGGACCGTCGCATCCCAGGGGACTTCGAGGCGTTTCCGCCACGGTTGCGTCAGCTTGGGGGGTTGCGTGTTCCAGCGCTGCCAACCGGCTTTCCGGTTTTCCAGGGACTTGATCAGAGCGGCCAATTCGATCCGCAACCAATGCTCCTGGGAAACTTTTTGGCAGGTCGTTTCAAACGCCGCTTCGACGGCGGCCAGCTTCTCCATCGGGTCTGTGGGCGATGCGAAAAAATCCCGCCAAAACGCCTGCACCAATTTGGTTCGCAGGGATTCGTTCCAAGGTTCCCGTAGCAACTCAGAATAAGCGGACTCGCGGCGCCGTTGTTCGGCGGTCCACGAATGGTTGATTCCATCCCAAGCCTGTTGCACCGTTCCGGTCCACTCACGGAGATGGTTGCCGACTCGTGCCGAAGGCTGCGGTGCGAGCGACTTCAACTTCGTGGCGTGAGTGTTGACCGGTGCCTTGGAGAACTCTTGACTCCACAGTTTCCGAGCGAGATCAACGTCGGGAATGCCAGGCACTGGTGGATCGGTGTCGCGGCGCTGGCTCGTCAGTTGTGTCATCGCCTCGGCCTGCGCGGTGCGAGCTTCGGCGAGTTCGTTTGACAGCCTGCCAGCGCTGTCCGTCGCATCAACAAGGCGGAGTTCCGCCGCCGCTGCGCGGTTCCGCTCCGCATCGCGCTCGCTCCGCAGACGGCCCTCGCGCCACCAAATGCCGAGAAATGCGATCGCGATCAGCAGCGCGGTAATGCCAACGGGGAGTGCCGCAATCTCGCAGGGTTTCCGCCAGTTCCAACGGTTCACGACCGCCGTTCCATTCGCGAACCTGTCCTTCTCACCGTCGAGCAGGGGTAAAAGAAACGGTTGTGGCTGCCACCACCCGACTCGGGTCTTGAGATGCTGTGCTGCACGGCCAGTGGTGTTGGCTGCGGAACCAGTGGGTGCGGCGGTCACGGCCGCTCGGGCCGAGCGTCCTGCGAACAGCTCCACGGCGAGCAGGCCGAGCGCGAAGACGTCGGCTGGCTTGGTTGGCTCGCGCAGATTTCCCTGCCACTCGGGGGGGAAGAGATCCCGCGACTTCGGGTCCATCCGAGCGGCGCTCGACCAGTGTGGCAGATGCCCCAACTCGACGCCGCCGAGCCAGGCTCGCGACTCTTCCGTGAGAGAAGTCGTGTCCACAAACACATGCTCGGCCCGAAGGTCTCCATGCGCGCCGTGGTATCGGTGCAACTCGTCGAGCGCGGCCGCCACCTGATCCAATACGGACCACGCGACGGCACGGCTGCTCACTCCCGCCTGGGGGATCAAGTCGGCCAGCGTCTTCGGAAACCAGTCGAACACCAAGTAGATGCAGTCCGGTCCCGCCGCCCCCAACTCAAGCGGGCGACACAGACAACCGGTCGCACGATGGGATAATTTGTGCAACTGCGTCAGCCATTTATCACGCCAACCCTCGGGTTCTTCGATGACGATGACTCGTACCAGTCGCAGGATGCTGTTGTTCCCTCCTCCTCTCCGGTCACTTGCTTTAAAGGCCAACCCCTGTTGTTCGGGCACGGCCAACTGTTCGACCAATACCAAACCAGCGGGCAGCAGGGGTTGCAACTCTTCGAGCTTCGACATGGGTGGACTCTTCTCGACAATGAAACGAGTCGCATCCTTGCGTTGATACTACAGCAACGTGGTGAGTCACCAATTGGGGTGGGCAGCATGATGACCGCCGCCACTCGCGTCAAATATCGCTGATGACGTGGCTGACTCCAGAACGGCGGGCACACGCGGCCAGTTGCACGATGATTGATCGGACCCACTCAAGACAACAGCCGGACTCCGATAGAGTCCGGCTGCCTGGTGTTTACGACGAGGATTTGTCTGACTCTTATTTCTTCTCTTTGGCGTCACTCTTTGCTGGAGCGGCGGCGGGGTCCTTGTCGCTCGTCTTGGCCTTGGCCTTGGTCGCCTTGTCCTTGGCGTCGTCGGTGATGTCTTTGAGGGCCTTCTTCTGTTCGGGCGTCAGGACGGCCTCGATTTCGGTGGTGCGCTTCGCGCGGAGAGTCTTGAGCTGTTCTTCCAGCGCGTCGAGTTGAGGTTCGTACTTGTCATTGATCGCGTAGACCTTGTCCCGCTGAGCATCCGTCAGGCCGAGCTTGCCGTAATTGGCGGGAAGGCGATTGACCGGCTTCTTGTCCTCTTTCTTTTCGGCGGCCGCCTCCTTGGCCGGCGCTCCCTTGGTTGCCGGCTTGGCCGCGTCCTGCGACCAGCCCGACATCGAAAAGCACATCAGCAACACCAAGGCACTCATCACAACACGGTTTCGTTTCATTTCACCAATCTCCTTGTCAGAAAAGGAAGACCGCACTGCTCCAGAACGGAGCCGTGGAGTGAGCGATACAGAATGTATCGCCTCGAATCCATGAATCGGACAAGATGGTGACGTGCCGGATTGGAAACTGCAAGAGTTTTTTTCGGACAATTTGTGTGCGATTCTCGCTGATGTGCAGTGGTGTTTCATCTCACTCAATGCAATCTCCAATCAAGCGGAAGCGGGTCGTCGAGGTCGGGGATTCCGTCGCTGTCGGTGTCGTGGCCGGGCTTGAGGTAGTTGGTCGTGTCGGGCAGTCGCTCGGGCAGGGCTTTGAGGTGCGACCACAGGAGTTGTGCGAGATCACTGCGTTGGAGCGGTTGCTTCATGTCCGTCGCGGGGCTGTTCGGCGTCAGTTGCAGGGATGGAGTGAGGCCCAGTTCCTTCAGGCTGTTGGAGAGTGTTTGCCAATCGGCGGGCTTCTCTGCGGAGTCGAAGTTCGTCAGCGCGGCGAAGTTGGGAGTGGCGTTTGGGGTGATGGCGTGTCGGGCGACGCGGGTCAGGATCGTGGACAACTCGCCGCGCGTGACGACTCGCGTTGGTTGGAAGTCGAGGCTGTCGGGGTCGCCGGGCCAGATGCCTCGCACGGCGAGGAGGTTGGCGGATTCGAAGTGCGGGTCGTCGGGTGAGAGGTCGTGATACGGCCAGAGCAGGACGCCCGGCTCGTTCGACGTGGAGCGGACGAGGCGTTGTTGCAGTTCGCGGATGCGCGGCCAGTCGCGGGCGAGGTCTCGGGGTTGGAGGTTGTCTCGCAGGCAGAGCCAGGCGGCGGTGCCCGAGGCCTGGCCGCTGTGCATCATCTGGCCGTGGACTCGCACGGCGGAACTGACCAGCGATGAGACGCCGATGTTTTTGGACGCTCCGAGCAGACCGTTGATTTCGATCGGGACCAGCGATCTCAGCGGGAGCATGGCTCGATCGGTGTCGGTGTGCCAGTTGCGATTGGCCGTGTGGACGAATTGCCACGGACCGGTGTTGCCTCCGTCTAGAAACTTTCTGCGCGTCGGATGAAAGTCGATGTTGAACTGAAAGCCGAACACGGCGTCCGGGACCATTGCCTTGGCCCAGCGCGGATTGCGGTCGGCGGCCCGGATGTCCTGCTCGCGCAGCATGTAGAGGGCTTCCAACCGCAGGGCTTCGCGGACGTAGGGCTTCGGCGGCAGGCGGTCGGGCGTGCCGAATTCGTCGGTCAGCTCCATGTAACGAAAGCTCTGCGGGTAGTCGCCGACGCGGTCATGCACCTTCGTTTGCAGGTAGTACAGAAACCCGAGTGCATGCCGCTTGGCGTCGTCGAAGACGATGCGGCGCTGGGCGGGCGTCATCTCGACGAGGTTCTTCTTCGACGCGACTGGCTCGGTGGCGTCGAGCGCGTCGGCGACCTGCTTCGGGAAGTCGTAGAGCGGGTAGTCCTGGTTCGGCCAGTTGAGAAACGTCTTCTCGGTCCCGACCGGCAGTCCGTTGTGCCAGCGATCGACGAGTCGCCGGTGCGTGTAGATGCACCAACCTTTGGGCGAGTAGATCCCGTCCTTCATGTCGGTGTCGACGAACGGCGGAATCTTGTCGAGCGGCGTGAACTTGCGGGGATCGAAGTCGCCCGGCGGCGCGATCGTGACGTCGCGGTCCGCCTCGCGCAGGACGACGCACCACGACAGCGGGTTCATTTCGTTGCGAGCCTCGCCGAGTGGACCTTCCGGCGCACCGGGCTCGCCGAACCGCGACTTCAGATCGGGACCGGCCGAGTACTTCGCGCCCGACAACCGCACGACATCGCCCCAGTCCGAGCAGTCGATCGTCAGCTTCGCCCGCACGACGAGCCGTGTGTTCGCGTCGTCCGGCTTGGCAAACTCAACGCCTCGCACGGTGTTGTTCTGCACAGCGACTCGCACCGGTTCCCACGGTTGCAGGTAGGTGATCGAACCGGCCCCCGTGGGGTAAGCTTCCAGCTTGCCTTCTTCTTTCGACAGGCTGGAAGCCTGTCCCACGGGATCGCCAACTCGATACGGTGCGATGAGCCGCTCGAACAACGCGGCGGCTTCGGCCGGCTCGATGGTCTCGGTTCCACACCACGCATTGCCGGGATTGGTCAGGCCATATTTCTGTTTATTCCGTTCGCGGATGCGATTGATGACTTCGCGGAAGATGCCTGAGCGGGGAAAGTTGACGCGTTGGCCGCGATAGACGGTCCACTCATCGATGCAGCCAACTCCCTCGGCACTGAACTGCCCGCCGAGCCAGGCGATGTCGTTGACGAGCACCACGCGCGGCACCCCGAGCCTCGCCGCCTGCACCGCCGCCGCGACGCCCGCTTCGTTGCCACCGACGACCAGCAAGTCGCACTCGACGGTTTCGTCGGCGAACGATTGGGTGCAGTGTGCGAAGAGAACCGCGCAGAGAATGACTTTTGTCTGCATCGGTTTCATTTCGCTGAGTTGATGGCGATGGCCGCGATCATGGTCTGGCCACGAGCCGCCGTGAAGTCGCGCGCCTTGGCGACGGTGGCCTTCGTTTGATCCGGCTCGCGATGCAGTTTGAGCAGCCGCGCGGCGATCTGTTCGCCGGTCGAGTCGTCGATTTCGAACAGCCAGTCGCTCAGGCCGACGTCGCGCCACATCTGGCCTTTGCGAGTATCGGTTGGCTGGCGAAGATGAATGGCGGGCGTTCCGTTCGCGATCGCGATGATGGGCGAGTGCATCTCGAAACTGACCACGGCGGCGGCGCGGGCATACGTCGAAGCGGCTTCGGCGGTGAGCCAGTACGACGGACGAACGACGACTCGCGGCTTGACGTCGTCGGGGAGCGGGTCGAAGAGCAGCGGCTTCAACAGTTCGACGGCATAGGTCATCTCCGGGCACAGCATCGCGTGGAGGCCCGTTTCCCGCACCCACGAGGTGATCGCGGTGCGCAGCTTGGCGTGATCGACCTCGCGGAACTTTTCGTTCTCGGCCTCCCGCTTGGCCTGTTCCTCGGGCGCGTACTTGCGGCCCTCCTTCCAGTACGGAGTCCAGCGCAGGCGCGGCACGAAGCAGGCGAACGATTTCGGGGCGAGCGAGTGCTCCTTCAAAAAGGCTGCCGCACGAGCATCGTCCTTCAGATCGAGATGGAAGGTCGCGTCGGGACCGAACTCCATCGTGGGGCCGGTGATTCCGGACGCCTTCAGCGCGTCGAGCGATTTCGTGTCGCGACAGAAGACGAATTTGGCTCCCGCCAGCAGATCGCGATGGTCCTTCAGTTCCGCGTCGCTCAGCGTCACGCCTCCGAACCCGTAAGGCTTGCCGGTCGCCTGCCACTGCTTCAACTGTTTCGCGCCGACCAGGCCGGGCCCGGAACCGTGCAGGCAGAAATCGCACTCGGCCAGCGCCACCTTCTGCGTCTCCGCCGATTCGGCCAGCCGCAGCCTGGGGAACCGCGCGAGCAGCAGTTCGCGCACCTCCTTCGAAAGCCCGCCGGGCCAGAGCGTCACTTCGGCTTCGGGCAGATGCTTCTCCAACAACGCGAGCATCCCCGGCGTGTGGGCGATGTCGCCGATGTTGACCGTCTGCCAGGATGATCGGAGCAGGATGCGTTTCGGCTTGGTCTCGGCCGCGCGGCAGATCGAGGCTCCGCCCACGACGGCCGCCGCGACCAGAAACTGACGACGATTGAGAGAAGTTTTCAAGGGACGCTCCCGAGAGGAATGAGGGATGAAGTCTGTGTGGGCAACATCGCGAGGCTGTATTCAGTGGGACGTAGGCTCACGAACGAAGTCCTGCCGGTCAAGGGGGACGCTCCCCGCAACAAATGTTTGATGGCTACCCATTGGTGGTCGTCCTCATTGTCCGCTCTCCCCGGCTCCGCGGGGGCGAGGGTTAGGGTGAGGGGTGAGCCGCAGCAGAAGAACCCCTCACCCTAGCCCTCTCCCCTCCAAGGCGAGGGGCGAGGGGACAAGACCGGCGGAACGATCCTCGCGCGAAATGATCCACCGGGTTGATTGCTGCGTTCGGTTCGCCACAATGGTCGGCGACAAATCCGTCTGCCATTCCCCAGCGGGAGATTTCTCATGTGGTCGCTGTTTGTCGTCTGTGTGTTGGCGAGTGGTCCCGAGGCCGGTCCCGAAGTGCGCAGTGCCTCGCCCGAGGTGCTGGCCGAGTTGAAGCAGAGCCTGCAAACCGGATCGCTGCTGTTGAGTCAGGGCGATTGCCTGGCGGTGAAGATTTTTTCGGGCAGTTCGTACACGCATGTGGGCGGCGTTGTAGTGAAGGATGGCAATGTCACCGTGTATGACAGCATGAACGGCACCGGTGTGAGAAAGACGCCGCTCGACGAGTACCTGCGTCTGCAAACGCCCTCGCAGATTCATGTCGTTCACCCGCAGCAGCCGTTCACTTCGGAGCGGGCCACCGCGTATGAGACGCATCTCGACAGCCAGCTCGGCCGCAAGTACGCGATCAAGCACCATCTGACCGGACGGCGCTGTGACGGCCTGCATTGTGCCGAGTACATGACCGACGCCCTGATGTCGGCCCAGTTGATTCGTGCGGAGAACCCCGCGCGCGTCTCACCGGGCAGCCTGCTCGAAGGGCTGGAGAAAGCGAACCTCTACACCGACGGAGGCCACTTCGCCTTGAAGGCCATCGAACCGCCGGCGCCCGAGAACCTGACGTGGTGCCAGCGCCTGTGGTACGACACGGGGACATGCTGCTCGAACACGACCGCCCAACTGCGTCGCTGGGTCTTGTGCCGGTAGCTCAGGCCGGGTGACGGAATATCTTCGTTGCGAACGTTTGGGGTGGAGCGGTAGAACTGTGATCGCTCGGCATCGTTTCCACCTCCACCAGCGCCACCAGGTTCTGCGACCGTGATCAACCTGTACGAAGAACTCGTCGCTCTCGTTCGTGAGTTGGAAGCCGCGAAGCTCAACTACGCCGTTTGCGGTGGCATGGCGGTCGCGATCCACGGATTGCCGCGCGCCACGAAAGACATCGACTTGCTGATTCTTCGCGAGGACTTGGCGAACGTGCTGGATGTGGCGCGTGGCTGCGGATTCATTCTTGACGGAGGCATCCTGCCGATGGGGGCCGGAGAACCGTTTCCTCGCGACATTTTCCGCATCTCGAAAGTCATCGACAAGAAGCTGCTGACGCTCGATCTGCTGATCGTCAACCCGCTCTTGCAACAGGCTTGGGATGCTCGGGAGTACTACGAATGGCAGGGAGTGACGCTGCAAGCGGTTTCGCCCGCCGGACTCTATGTGATGAAGAAACTGGCGGGACGCCCGCAGGACATTGTCGATCTCCAACGACTGGGACTCTGGCCCGATGATTCCGCTACCTAAACTGCTTCCAAGAGACGTGGACATGTCGCCCGAGGCCATTGACGGTCGGCTGCGCGAAGTCAGCGACCTCTATCAACTGTGCCTGTCGCTCATGTCGGCAAAGCGACTCGGCACGGTGGCCGAGGTGCGCGAGCGTGAACGGTTGGAGGCGGAGGCTCGCGCACTGGAACTCACCACAAAATCAGACATACCTCTTGACGGGAACTCACTCTGATGAAGCCATTCGGGATCGGACTTGCCTGCCTGATGACGACGCTCGGCCTCGCCGCCGCTGGAGATCGCATGACCTATTCGCCGACGAAGAAGATCGACCATGTGGACGAACTGCATGGCGTGAAGGTACCCGACCCGTACCGTTGGCTCGAGGATGACGTGCGCGAATCGAAGGACGTCGCCGACTGGGTGGCCGCGAAGAACAAGGAGACGTTCGCATATCTCGCCTCGATCCCGCAGCGCGAGGCGATCAAGACGCGGCTCACGGAGTTGTGGAACTACGAGAAGTACGGCGCGCCGTTCAAAGCCGGTCGCCGTTACTTCTATGTCAAGAACGACGGACTTCAAAATCAGTCGGTGCTGTACAAGCTGGACTCGCTGAACGGCGAGCCTGCCGTGCTGATCGACCCCAACACGTGGTCGAAGGATGGGACGGTGGCGCTGGGTGCCACCTCGTTCAGTGACGACGGGCGTTATGTCGCCTACAGCGTGGCCGATGCCGGGTCCGACTGGAACACGTGGCGGATCATCGAGGTCGAAACCGGTCGCCTGCTGTCCGATGAACTCAAGTGGGTCAAGTTCAGCGGCGCCACCTGGACGATGGACAGCAAGGGGTTCTTTTACGGTCGTTACGACGAACCGCCGGCGGGGGCGGCCTTCCAGAAGACGAACCTCAATCAAAAGGTGTTCTATCACCGGGTTGGGACGGCTCAGTCGGAGGACGTGCTCGTCTATAAGCGGCCCGACGAACCGACGTGGGGTTTCGGCCTGAAGGTCTCGGAGGACGGACGCTATCTCGTCATCAGCATTTGGAAAGGGACCGATGACAAGTACCGGGTGCTCTACAAAGACCTGAACGAACCGTTCGGGATGCCGGTCGATCTGATCGAGAATTTTGACAACGAGTACTCGTTCATCGGCAACGATGGGACGACGTTCTACTTCGTGACGGATTTGGAGGCGCCGCGCAAGCGGATCGTCGCGATCGACGTGGGAAAGCCAACGGTCGTTCGCGAAATGATCCCGCAGGCGGCCGAGACGCTGATCAATGCGGATCTCGTTGGCAACCAGTTCGTCCTGACGTATCTGAAGGACGCGAAGACGCAGGTCAAGCTGCACGCCATCGACGGCAAGTTCGTGCGAGAGGTCGCGTTCCCGGGCATTGGCACCGCCGCGGGATTCGGCGGGAAACGGACTGACACCGAGACCTTTTACTCCTTCTCCAGCTTCGCGACACCGCCGTCGATCTTCCGCTTCGATCTGCTGACCGGCGAAAGTACGCTGCTGAGGCAGGCCCAGGTGAAGTTCAATCCCGATGACTATCTCGTCGAGCAGGTCTTCTATTCCAGCAAGGATGGCACGAAGGTGCCGATGTTCATCACGCGCAAGAAGACCACGAAACTCGACGGCACGAACCCGACGCTGCTCTACGCCTACGGCGGCTTCTCGATTTCGCTGACGCCGAGTTTCTCGGTGGCCCGCGTCGCGTGGCTGGAGATGGGGGGCATCCTCGCGATCCCGAACCTGCGTGGCGGCGGCGAATACGGTGAGGACTGGCACCAGGCGGGGACGAAACTCAAGAAACAAAACGTCTTCGACGACTTCATCGCCGCCGCCGAGTGGCTGATTGCGAACAAGTACACCAGTCCGAAGAAGCTGGCCATTCAGGGAGGGAGCAACGGCGGACTGCTCGTCGGCGCCTGCATGACCCAGCGCCCCGATCTGTATGCCGCGTGCCTGCCGGCCGTCGGCGTGATGGACATGCTGCGCTTTCACAAGTTCACCGCCGGCCGCTTCTGGGTCGATGACTACGGCAGCGCCGACAATGCCGACGAGTTCAAGGCTCTCCTGGCCTACTCGCCGTATCACAATCTCAAGCCGAACACGAAATATCCGGCCACGCTCGTGACGACTGCCGACACGGACGACCGTGTCGTCCCCGGCCACAGTTTCAAGTTCGCCGCACGCCTGCAGGAACATCACACGGGCGACGCCCCGACCCTGATCCGCATCGAAACCCGCGCGGGTCACGGAGCAGGCAAGCCGACCGCGAAGCTCATTGAAGAGACGGCCGACCTGTGGGCGTTCCTGGTGAAGACTCTGGGGATGGAGAAGTGAACTCGTTCTCACGCTCCGCGTGGGAACGAGTCGAAGGTGTACCCGATCTCAAATCCGAAATCCGAAACGAATTCCAATTCTCAAATCTCAAGTCGGAAACGGTCCGACAGTTGCCTCGTTCCCCACTCTAAAACACTCCCCATTGACGAGCGGACAGGATTCCTCAACCGCCCGTCGCGGTGAGCGACTGCTTCAACTCGGCCAATTGCGTCTCGATGAATCTAGTCCGGCTGGAACAGTTCACTTCATCGAAATCCTCATCGGTCGAGTGACCCGACGATAGTTCGAGGTACGCGTCGAGCTCCGCCTGCGATTGTTCGATTCGTTCCCGCAGTCGGTCGAAGCGGTGGAAGCCGGTGTCGCGCGCTGAGCTGCCTGCCAGACCATCGCTCAGCGTGCGTCGCGCCCGCGTGGCCCGTTGCCGCGCGACCAGCAGCACGAGCATCCGCCGCGCCTCTTCCGTGCGGACTCGCATCGCCTCCACCTGCCTCCGCAGCTTCGCAGCCACGGCCGTCGCGGTCGCGAGCTGATCCTCCAGCGCCGCCGCGAGCGTGACATGTTCCTGTTTGCGAACCAGCGCGCGTCGAGCCGCCTCATCATCGCCGCGCTGGACGGCGGCGAGGGCCTTCTGCTGCCAGAGGGAGGCGTCGTCATGCTGCTCGCCGATCTGCCGGGTCAGCAGCCGTTCGCAGGCGATGGCCTTCGCCGCCGCATCGAGCGACTCCTGCAATGCCGCATCCATCTCGCGAATCGCCTGCCGCAGCATGGTCTCGGGGTCCTCGAACTTCTCGACGAAGTCGTTGAGATTCGCCGTGAGCAGGTCATTGAAACGTCGGAATAATCCCATGATGGTCGTCCTTTCGTGGAAGGGTTGGATTGATACCCGCATGACTTTCGGAGCGGGGCG
>JANODP010000282.1:0-61621 GCA_031412755.1 Schlesneria sp.
TCCGAATTTCCGAAGTGCCTGACCCCTGAGCGCGACCGTTGGTGCGAGACGGCGACGCTGACCGGATTCGCCGGTTTTGCAACGCGCTCGCGCTTCAATGACGTTGCCGATTTGCATCACGTGATGCCTGGAACCGAACCGCGTCACCAACCGACAGTCGACTCACGGGTTACAGGCAATTGCTGCCTCATGTGCCGTCACGCCGTGTGGCGATTCGTCAACGTCACGCGCTCACCCGTGACAAGGCATTCGATCACAACGTTCAGCGGCGAAACAATTCTCTAACTCTGACCGGCCTTGAACTTGAGACGCCTCATCATGGCCGGATGTCAAGAAACGCAGACGAAGTGACGCGAGTGGCATTCAGTCTGCTTTACATGTCAACCATCCTGCGAATCAACGCGACCAGCAACGCAGACCGACAGTTCGCCAGTGAGCGAACACGCCACCGCAAAGTTCTCCAGAAAGGAACTGACCCATGACTGCACTTGCCACCCGCCTCATGCACGACGAAGCCGGTTTCATCGTCTCCGCCGAACTCATCCTGATCGCGACCGTCGGCGTTCTCGCCATGATCGTCGGCTGGTCCGAAGTCGCCTTGAACATCAACAACGAACTCGAAGACGTCGGTTCGGCATTCGGCTCGGTCAACCAGAGCTTCATGTCCAAAGGCTCACGCGGCCACGGTGGTCGCAGCGAAGGAGGCAGCTTCAAGGACCACAGCGACTTCTGCGACAACGCCTGTGACGTCCAACCCGGCAGCAGCAACGGCGAGTACTAAAACATCGCCACGACAATTCGACATCTGACCCGAACCTCACTCTGACACACCACGACGGATCGACTCACCCGGAATCATGGCCCTCGCCACGGCCCGCACCAGGCTCAACGAAGGACGGCTTCCGGCAACTCACCCTCACCTGACCCCGCACCCGAATCTCTCTCTGATTTGAAGGAACCTGCACCATGACGACTCTCGCTGTCTCCCTGTGGAAAGATGAAGCCGGCTTCATCGTTTCGGCCGAACTGGTCCTGATCGCCACCATCGCGGTCCTGGCGATGGTGGTCGGACTCTCCGAAGTGGCCAACGCCATCAATCAGGAACTGGAAGACGTGGCTTCGGCCTTCGGTTCGGTCAATCAAAGCTTCCGCTATCAGGGCCTGTGCGGCCATGGCGGCCACTCGGGCGGCACCTGCTTCGAGGACCGCATCGACTTCTGTGACCGTGTCGACGACATCGTCGGAACGCATCCCACCGGCGAAGGCTACGGCCACCACTACAACTGATCTCCGCGTCGGACGACGCAACGAATTGACAGGCGTCCTTTCTGGCCCACGGCCCCCGCGATCGAGCAATCGTCGCGGGGGTCGTGTGTTTTCTTTGAGGCTCGAAAGCGGAGCGGGCCTGTAAGCCGGGTTCTGTCGTGAACGGTCATTTCTCTGGGCCGGCGATTGCTCGCCGGCTCTGGCAACCTACCCGGACGTCATCACGAGACGGACCGCCTCGCGCCGCCGGAGCCTTGCGGCCCCGACGAACTGCGCCCTGCTTGGTCTTGCTTCCGGTGGGGTTTGCCGAGCCGATCGGTCACCCGATTCGCTGGTGCGCTCTTACCGCACCGTTTCACCCTTGCCCCGCCACGAGACGGCAAGCCGTCCCGCGCGGTCGGCGGTTTACTTTCTGTGGCACTGTCCCGGTCCTTGCGGACGGTGGGCGTTACCCACCACCGTGTCCTGTGAAGCCCGGACTTTCCTCGACGAGATCACCGAAGCAACCCCGCCGCGACCGCTCAGCCCGCTCCGCGTCGGCACTGTACGAGGCGACCCCGTCAAGGGGAAGCTACTCCACGCGCGGGGCCAGATTGCCTCCGGAATCGCTCGGAGCCTGTTGCTGCTCGGCAGCCGATGGAGATGGAGATTCCACCTGGCCATTGGCAACCAGGCCATTGGCAGGAGGCGGCTCGAGCCGTTCGACGAAGGCCGTGCCGCCGAACAGGTCGGCACGAACTCGTTCGCGTTCACGGTCAATCTGTTCGGCGGTCGCTCCCAATTCGCGGAGCATGGATTCCGTCATCGCCAGCGCCACTTCGCCCTCGCCCGAGAAGACGTTCGTCGCACCCGCCTCGCGCAGGGCGGGATACTCGCGAAGATACGCCGAGCGGACGAGGACTCGAATCCGCGGATTCAACTCGCGAGCCAGCCGAATCACTTCTTCTCCGCCTTGAACGCCCGCCACGCTGAGGATCAAGCTCGCGGCGCGATCGACCCTCGCGCTCTTCAAGGTCTCGTGGTGAGTCGCGTCGCCATAGACCGCCGAGAGCCCTTCCTCGCGCAGGCGGCGCACGGTGCTCAGATTCATCTCGATGATGGTCGTCTCGATCCCATTCTCGCGCAACAGGCGCGTGAGCGTTCGGCCCACCGGACCATAACCGACGACGACCGCTCGATGCCGGGGACTTTGAGTCGCGTCATCGTCGGATTCCACAAGCACCCCGGCAGGCAATGCGGAATGAACGCGGGCATTGAGCCACGACCACAGGCGAGGTCGCCGCGCCGCCCAGGCTTCGAGCGGACGAACCATCCGATACAGCAGTGGATTGAGCGAGATGGACACGATGGCCGCAGCAACCAGAGTGTTACCGGCCTCGGGTTTAAGAATGTTCAAGTCTTTTCCGAGAGCCGCGAGAATGAACGAGAACTCGCCGATCTGAGCCAGCGCCACGGCCACGGAGAGAGCCACGCGGACCGGATAACCCAGCCACAACACGATGCTCAAGGCTGCCAGAGGTTTGCCCAGCAGGATGATGGCCAGCGTGGCGAAGGCAACCCCCGGCGAGGCCAGCAAGAGACGCGGATCGAACAACATTCCGACCGAGACGAAGAACAACACCGCAAACGCATCTCGCATCGGCAGCGCATCGGAGGCCGCTCGCAGGCTGAACTCCGACCGCCCGACAACCATTCCCGCGAGGAACGCCCCCAGCGCCATCGAGACTCCAAACAGCTTGGCCGATCCGACCGCGATGCCCAGCGCGACGACCAGCACCGTCAACGTGAACAGTTCGCGCGATCTGGTGGCGGCCACCTTCCCCAGCAGCCAGGGAATCAGGCGATCGCCGACGAACACGGTGCAGGCGATGAGAGCGACAATCTTCAGGACCGCCATCCCGAGTGACAGCACAACCGGACCGATCCCCGTCTGTTCTCGATCCGCGAAAATCACCGGCAGCAGCACGAGCACGAGCACCGTGAACAGGTCTTCCACCACGAGCCAACCCACGGCGATATGGCCGGCGGGGGTGTGCAACTCGTTGTGATCGGCCAGCACGCGGGTCAAGACGACGGTACTGGCGACCGAGATTGCCAGGCCAAACACCAGACCCGGCGCCGCACCCCAACCGAACGCCCAGGCGGTGACGGTTCCCAGTGCGGTGGCGATCAAGCTCGTCGTGATCGCACCCGGCACCACAATGCGCCGGACGGCAAGCAGGTCTTTGAGGTGGACATGCAACCCCACACCGAACATCAGCAGGATCACACCGACCTCGGCCAGTTGGTTCGCCAGTTCTCGATTGGCGACAAAGCCGGGCGTGCTCGGTCCCACCGCCACCCCCGCCAGCAGATAGCCGACGATGGGCGACAGCCCCAAACGATGCGTGATGTAACCGAACACCAGCGCCGCCGTGAGGCCACCGGTCAAAGTGAGAATCAGGTCGAGATGGTGGGACATGTCTCTTTCAAATCATTCCAGCAAGGATCGGCCAATCGAGCGGAGGCGTACCTTACTGAGAACCGTCTCGATCACGAAAGAGCGATGTCCACAATTCGCATTCGTGGACGAGAGCGAATTGCGCGGGGCCGTCTGTGACTGATCCAAGCACGGTGCGGTTGAAACGACAGCCAGGCACAAGGACCGTTCCGGGCGGCACCTCGGACGAGGAAGGCCGGGGAAACGCCTGAGACCTGCGGTGAGTCATCTCACGAGGCAGACCATCACGGTTTGATTTCAATGCGCCGTCGTTGACGAATGACTTTGCCATCGAAGCCCACCAACTCGACAATTCCGCAGCCAGCCGGGTAGTTGATGGTCGTGACTCCGTCCTGCTGGACAACAAATGAACCGCCCGAGTGTCCGTCCGTGAACAGATCCAGACAGTCGAGCCCTGTCGTGGTCACCGCGATCGTTCGCTGCTGTCGGTCAACAACGGGCACGAGTCGAGTCAGCTTTTGTTGACGCAGGATCCCGATGCAGTGTGCGATCAAATCGCGGTTCTCAGAAAGCAGATCGTCAAAGGTCATCGCATAGGGAGTACCAGCGATTCCGATGTCCTCGATCGGCAATCCTTCACTCGATCCCGATCGTGTCGCGCGACGAAACGAGAACGACATCCCGATGCCATCAGGAAGCTTGGGAATCGGAAAGCGTGATTTGACCAAATACGGTTGTATATCGGTGTAATCCCAAACGTTTGCACCACCTGCTCCCGTAGCTTCCCCGACACAGAGGAACGGTCCGATTTTATTATCGACAAAACCGGCGGAAAACAGATCGCCCGCAGAGTAGGTCGTCGAATCGCCGACCAATACCACAGGGCCACCGTACTCCTGTCCGTGTTCATTGCACTCCGTCGGATTAGTGATGGGGAGGGGTTGCGAATAAAGTTCCCCGTTGCGCACAGCCGCTTCGAGGGAATCCTTCCACGGCTTCAGGTCTTCCTCAAAGGATTTCACCCTCGCCATCTCCCGTGTGAAGGGGGTTGCCAAGACGGAAAACCGGGTTGGTTCAATCCGGTTCGGAGTGAAGAGTTGCAGCGCCAACTCGGCGGCCAGGATGTAGCCACCCGGGTTGCCTCGCACGTCGATGATCAAACCATTGTCCGGCAACAGGGGGATCAGTCGGCGCAGTTCTTCGATGAACCCCTCTGGCTCCGTATCGAACCCCCAGATCCGGAGGTATCCAAAGGGTCCGCCATCGGCATTGATGGATTTCACTCTGAGTGTGTCCGTCAGTTTCGTCTTGATGTCGCCGGCAGCCGCTGGCTGGCGTCGGGTGGCGGCCTGCGAGGACGCCCCCGCGGGGGGCTGTTCACCGGTCAGAGCGTGTGGCGCGAACAGCAGCATCTTGGCCTGACGAATCGCCGCCGCGGCGGGATTGATGGCTCGGCGCCTTTCCTGTTTTAGCTTGGCCTTTTTTCCAATCGGTTCGCTCGACTGCAGCGACTCAATTTGACTCGGATCAACAATTCTCCAGGGAATCTTGACTTCATTGATCGCGCCGGTCGGAGTGCCCGTCGAGGTTGTCGCTCGATAGCCGACAATAACCCAGTGCTCGTCCGGTGGTGGGCCAAACTGAAGTGATCGCAGTGTCAACGAGAGAATCGCGCACGCACGCTGACTGTCTGGGCGGCCACCGACTTCCCGATCGCTGTGACGCATGACTGCCCGGTCAATTGGGACACCATTCCAATACTCGATCAGCACTCCCGGCTTGAAGTTCGGGTCGAGCCCCGTCCCAACTTTTGTCACAACGTATCGCGGCGCGGTGTTCGATCCGATCATTTCAACGAGAAACGGCAAGGCGGCGACCTTGTCCGACAACGTTGATGGGCCGGTGTAACGAGTATGCGCGTCGCGTAACCGCGTGATAATGTCGGCCAGTTCGATGTGAAACGAGTCGTCGGCAAGCTGATCCAGTTGAGTGCGCAGAATGCGAAGACGCTGCACGGGGTCAAAACCATAGCGGGCACGTTTGAGCGGAAGATGCGTGAAGACGCCTTCGAGCACACGCTCCACGCCGTCGATCAATCGCAGCCTTTCGGCGTTCGACAGCGAACCCGGAGAGAGGAATGGCCCAGTCAGGACTGCGGACGATTTCGCTGCGGGTTTGGCAACTGCAGGTTTGGCGGCAGTCCGTTTTCGGCCTCCATCAACGAATGCGACCGCACCGCCTCTGCGGGCAAAGCCTGCCCGCATTCGCCGCTTGACAGTGGATCGTTTTCGGTTGTCATCCACATCGGCGGCGGATGAATCCCTCAAGTTTTTCGCCTTGGCCACGACGCTTGAGTACTCGATCCCCCGTTGAGCGACCGCGACAAGATTGGCGTTCATATAAACTCTCCATTCACAGACGAACAATTTCCGACCAACTGGCAGTCTGCCGGTCCCTATGATCCGCTGTCAAGCACCGAATTTTCGTTGCCTCCATCGTATCGAAATGATCAGAGCGCCCGAGTCCCGGGGTTGCCAGCGCCTTTCGGGCGACTGTCAGGTCACAGGAGGCAGACGCAGTTTGAACTTCGGGTCTTGCCGGCTCCGCAATCTTGTGAGGTTGCTTTTGTCGCCATGTCCAACGATCCTCCGCCGACGGATTCGTTCGCGAAAGGAATTGGCAGCGCCGCATGACTCGCACGGTTCAGATCAACGCTCTCACCAAGATTGGTCCCAAGGACGACGACCATGCAGAATCGAGGCCGCTCGATTTTCGGCTCATCGCGCGGCTGATGGGGTACATGCGGCCGTATGCCCGGCAGCGGAACTGGCTGCTGGTCTCGGTCGTGTTGCGGGCGATTCAGCTTCCCGCGCTGACGTGGATCTTGGCCGCGGTCATCAACGGCCCGATTCAACAGGGCGATACTGGGGGCGTGGTCGTGGGAGCCGCCGTCTTCGCGGGGCTGGCTCTGTTCACGCAGGTCACGATGCACTTTCGGCAGCGGTACGCGCTCGAGATGGGTGAGGCGGTCGTGTTCGATCTGCGGAACGCCATCTTCGCTCATCTGCAACGGATGCCGATGAGCTACTTCCACAAGACGAAGGTCGGGCGGATCATCAGCCGGATGATCTCGGACATCGAGGACGTGCGCGTCGGCGTGCAGGAGGTCTTGTTCGTCAGCCTCGTCGCGTTCGGGCAGATGCTGGTCGCGGCGGTCTGCATGATCTGGTTCGACGCCGGTCTGTTCCTGCTCGTGCTCGGACTGGCTCCCGTGCTGTGGGGCATCAACCGCTACTTCCATCGCAAGCTCAGCATCGTCCTGCGGCAGATGCGCGAGTCCTTCAGCCGCGTCACCGCAACACTGGCCGAGTCGGTGATCGGCATCCGCGTGACGCAGGGCTTCGTCCGTCAGCAGGAGAACGCGCGGCTCTTCGCGGATCTCGTGACCGATCATTCGCGCTACAACACCAGCGTGATGCGGACTCACGGACTGTTTCTGCCGCTGGTGGAGTTGAACAATCAGGTCTTCATCGCGCTGCTGTTGCTCGTCGGTGGCTGGCGAGTCTTACAACCCGACGCCACAACGAATCTGGGCGAGTTGGTCGGCTTCTTCTTCATGGCCAATGTCTTCTTCGCGCCGCTGACGATTCTCGGCAATCAGTACAACCAGGCGATGACCGCGATGGCGGGAGCCGAGCGGCTGTTCGCGCTACTGGACCGCCAGCCCGACTGGACGGACGCCCCCGACGTGGAGGCAATCTCGCACCTCGACGGGCGGGTCGAGTTCGAGCGCGTCACGTTTGGTTACGACCCGGATCGGCCGGTGTTGCACGACATCAGCTTTGTCGCGAGGCCAGGGCAAACGATCGCGCTGGTCGGTCACACGGGAAGCGGCAAGACGTCGATCATCAACCTGCTCGCCAAGTTTTATCTCCCCAACAGCGGCCGAGTTCTCATCGACGGCCGCGATTTGCAGCGGCTTCAGACCGAGTCCCTGCATCGCCAGTTCGGCCTCGTCCTGCAACAGAACTTTTTGTTCATGGGGACGGTGGCCGAGAACATGCGCTTCGCCAAGCCGGAGGCCACGTCCGAGGAACTGCGCGAGGTCTGCCGCCGTCTCGATTGCCTCGACCTGATCGAGTCGCTGCCGCAGGGGTTCGATACGGAGGTCGGCGAACGAGGCGGCCACCTGTCACTGGGCCAGCGTCAGATGGTCTGCTTCGCCCGCGCCCTGCTCGCCGACCCAAAGCTGCTGATCCTCGACGAAGCGACCAGTTCCATCGACCCTCAGACCGAGCAGCGTCTGCAACGCGCGTTGGCCGTGCTGCTGGCGGGCCGCACCAGTTTCGTGGTCGCCCACCGCCTGAGCACAATCCGACACGCCGACCTCGTCCTGGTCCTCGACCACGGCCAGATCATCGAACGCGGCACCCACCACGAACTGCTCCAAGCCGCCGGCCCCTACGCCAGCCTCTACGAACGCTTCGCCCGCGCGGGGTGAGTTTTGGCAAGGAGAACTACACGGCGGGTCCACGGACAAGGGGCTTCGCTGGACAGTGTTCCTCAAGCACACCGACGGCCTGATGCCACCGCCAGTGGCACTCGACGCTGGCGTTACTTGACCCAGGTGGCCACCTGAAAGCATCACCCACACTCACCAAGGCTTCAGCTTCCAACCAAGAATGAATCCGATTCCGAAACACCACATCGCCGCCGCCTCGGGTTTGGCATGAGCAAGGTCACGAAGATATTTCATCACATCTTCGATGGGATGGATCGCTTCCTCACTTCGCTCGGATTTGCTCGGTGACCGACTCGAAGACGCAGACATGCTACGTTCCCTTAAATTACTCGACATGATCGCAACCTTTGTTTGATTTGAAGATTTGAAATTGAAGGCTAAGCCAACAACCCTGCTGGCTTCGTAACTGCTGTCACCTCATCCTGGCTGCGATGAGGCGGGGGGAGTACTCGCTGCCGCAGAATCGTCATGAAGCAAGGATCGCATCCAGCGCAAATTCTCTTGAAACTCACTATTCGAACGCTCTAGTGGTTTTGCCGCATGCACCAAACGCCGCCAACTCCAATACAAGGCCGCGGCAGTTCCGCCGATCAGCACCGCCGTCAGCACCAACAGGACCGCTTCAAGGGGAACATCCAATGCTCGGCTGATATAAATCGCAATTGCATACAACCCCAACGGCACAGCCGCGAGTACGCAGACTGGCCCGACAATGATCAGTGCGAGAGCGATTCGCGCCTGGTTCCAAAACTCGCGGATGTCAACTTTCATCAATCGACACTGCAAATCGGCGAGCTTCAGCAGGTCCGTTGCCACACCGGCCAAGGTGGGCGATGGAGAATTCCTCGGAGAATTCGGTCCGCCACCCCTTTTGCTTGCTAACGCGCCGGCTTGATCAGCCAACCCAAAGCCATTCCGGTACCTGCCGCCAAGGCCAGACTCATTTCGGGATAGGCACGAATCCATTGTTTGATCCTTTGTTCCAGGGACACAAACGATTCAATTGATAACTGACGACGCCAAGTCGGTGTCGTCGCGCGATCGTCACAGTTGTCGAGACTCACTTTGGCGATCATCGCTGGTACTCCGTGTTCGACGGTTTGCTGCCAGCCGCCGGGTCCCCCAAGAATCTGCGAGCCAAGTATGCCGACGCGGTGCGAACGAGGATGCTTCCCGCGGCCGTGGCCAGCGGCATGACCCATCCCTGAGGCGGACTGAGCACCGGCGCGAGTTGCAACGCTTCCTTGCGGACCAACTCGTCAATTGAACTGTCTGCCAGCTTCACCACCCGCGTCGCCTTGCGACGCGGTGCGAACCAGAATCCAAGTCCGGCGGCAACTCCCACACAGGTCCATGGGTACCGGTTCACATAGTGATGCCAATCCAGTAATCGCTGCGCATCGTCGAACAATTCAGTCGCCTTCGCATCGACGCGAGTACGGATCCGTTTCATCCGCGCTTGCAGCAAATCCCCTTCCTCGGAGCCGATCACAGCAACCTCCTCTTCGTTGCATGGGCACACTACTTTGATCACGCGCCACCAAGGTTTGATCACGCGCTACCAAGGCTCGACCGCAGTTGTTCAGGAAGAGCGTTCCACACTGCATCCGAGATACGGCCGGCAAGCGATTGAGGCGTGGTTCGATGCGAACAGGATTGCGCAACAAGCTCACCCAGCCCCACACCCAATGCCAAACCTGCTCCAAAAACGGCGCAGATCGTAATCAATGGCCGCGCATCAAAAGCCTCCGAAGCCGATTCACTCAACGACGACGCTGCGGATGCGAGAGCCGCTCCATTCCGATAATTACCAACGTCGCGTTTCGGCGACCGGTACTGTTGATTCATGATGTCCTCCAGAAAAACAAGTTCTTGTGCTTTGATTCGCGCCAGCCCGGCTTAGGCCCAACTTCGATTCGATCGCAGCATGAGACTGATGAGAACACCGGTCACGATTCCCACCCCGAACGCCGTCGCGATGGATTCGGTTGGATGCGAGCGGACCATCTCTCGGGTCTCCTTGTAGCCCGCTTCGAGTTGTTGCTCGGCCTGCTCGTAACCTTGCCGCGCCGTTTCCGAAATGCGCTGTCCATAATCGCGGGCCGAGTCTGCCGCCTGCTTCAGGAAATTCTGGCCGCCTTCGATCGCTTCGTCCAAGAATCCTTCAATGTCCTTGCGCGCCTGTCCGGTCTTCTGCGTGAGAAAACCGACCAACTGCTCGGCATTCCCCTGAACCCGTTGCAACTCGTCGTCCGTGATGTTGCCCCACTTTTCACGAATCTGACCTTTGAGTTGCATCCACTTTCCTTGGAGTTGTTCTCGGGTAACCATGCCATCCTCCCTCTTGATAATTTTGAGTACTGCCGTCCGGTCTGGCGACGGCCAGACATCGCTACAACCTCTCGCAATAAGTGTTCCACATCGTGATGAGTCGCCTCGCCCCGGCCAAAGCACCGCTAACTTGCTTGTGTCGCTCGCAGTTGTGCCTCCGAACTGGTTTGCGATAAACCAGGAAGGCAAGAAAGCAACCAGCGGCCAGTACGCTGAGTGGCCCCGGTTGAAGCAAGCGGAGCTACCCGAGATCATTCCTGAGCAGGGCCGGGAGAACCGGCCCTGGCTTGCTCACGAGATGTGCGAACCAGAACGTTGGCCAAGTAGGCCACGATGAGCAGATTCACCGCCAGGACCAGCACCTTCGGCCAACTGACACCCGCAAACAGCTCATACGCCTCGATCGGCACGCACAGACTCCCGGAGAAGAGTCCCAGCCACTCCGCCCAGCGTTTCTGATACCACAGGCCCACGGCTTCCGTGAATCGAAACAGCGAGTAGAGCAACGCCCCCAGAGCCAACAACCACAACCGTGAGTCCGTCAGTTGGGAGGCCGCGTTCAGAAAGATTTGCGGATACCGATTCGCGGGGTTCCGATGAAAGTGCCTGATCAGTTGCTCGGCCACGTCTCGCACATCGCGATGGACCAGCAGGAGCAGACCAATCCCGGCCAACAGGATGAGAAGACCTTTCGCCGCCTCAAACACGGCAATCCAACGCAGGCCCACTCGCGAGTGCAATGTACGCATGATGTCCCAAACTACGGTGTCATTCTTCAAAGCAGTAGCAGTGGCCCTGCGGCTCGGCAGTGTCTCATCTCTGGTCGCGTGAGGGATCGCAGACGCTGCGGCTTTCCGGAGATTGTTGACGGATCGTGTGTCCCGCCGTAGGGTGATTTCCCACATCGAATGCGACGCTCATCATTGTTTTCATCATCCTGTCTGCCGAGATGGTCAACTCATCATCGACCGCGTTCTTCGCGGGTGGAAATGGAACGTAGCGGGGAAGCTGCTCGCATGTCGAGGACTGAATTTCATTGAGCGGAAGATCGAGCCCGGGAGGTTCGTGTTATGTTGGGCAAGCTGGTTCCCTGCGGCGGTGGCGCTCCGCTGCCGCTGTTAAAGACGACGCTGATCCTGGGCCGTAAACCGGAATGTGATATTACGGTTCCCTGTCCGTCCGTCTCGGGACGCCACTGCGTTCTCCAACTCGAACAAGGCTCGTGGTGGGTTCGAGATCTCGACAGCAAAAATGGAACGTCCGTGAATGGGCAACGTTGCGAGAAGCAGCGAGTTGCTCCCAACGACATTCTGACTGTTGGCCGGCAGCGTCTGGTCCTCGACTACAAACGAGTCCAGAATCCACCCGCTCCCACCACCGCCCACGACCGCGAAGAGGATTTGGCGTTTGAGTTTCTCACCGGTGGAACTAAAGAGGGTTCGACTGTCAGTGAGGAGCCGTCGTCTGTCCCACCGTTGAAGCCAGCGCTAACGTCATCACCACCACCACCGTCGCCTCGCCCGGCCGCCGCCGACTTGGGCAGGCTGGTCCCGTGTGGCGGGGGTGCCCCGATCCCCCTGCGTTTTCCCGAATTGATCCTGGGGCGCAGCCCCGAATGCAATGTCTGTCTCCGCTTTCCCTCGGTCTCGTCTCGGCACTGCAAGCTGACGTTTGACGAGGGTTACTGGGTCGTGGAAGACTTGAACAGCACCAACGGCACGTGGGTCGATGGGGCGCGCTGCCTGATGCAATGCCTGATGCCCGAGAGTGTGCTGGCCTTGGACAAGCATCGCTTTACCATCCACTATGTGCTCAGCGGCAAGGGTGCTCCTCCGGTCATTACACGCCTCTTCACCCAAAGCCTGCTGGAGAAGGCGGGAATTGCCAAAGAGTTCGCGAACGACCGGCTGCCGAAAGAGGACGATTCGGACCGCCCCAAGAGATACAACCTGCTGGACCCGGACGATCAGTAGCAGCCTTGCCCTTGCCCTTCCGCCAACCTGGAGTCGATCGTGATCAAAGTGCTTGTTGTGGATGATTCACCGGTGGATCGTGCCCGTGCCACCGGCCTGATTTCCAAACGGATGGAATGCACGCTGCTGGAAGCCTCCAATGGCCGTGAGGCGCTGTCGTTGATCGAGACGCATCGCCCAGAGATCGTCCTGACCGATCTGCAGATGCCCCTGATGGACGGCTTGGAACTGGTGACCGTCATCAAGGAACGATTCCCCAACATTCCCGTGATCCTCATGACGGCCAAGGGGAGCGAGGAGATTGCCACTCAGGCGCTGTTGAGTGGTGCCGCCAGTTACGTCCCCAAACGTCGTCTGGCGGATGATCTCGTCCTGACCCTGGAGCGGGTGCTGTTCACGGCGCATGAAGAACGACACCGCTCGTTGCTGATGCACCACATGACCGAAACCGACACCAGTTTCGCTCTTCAAAACGATCCCCAACTGTTGCACTTGCTGGTCAGCCACCTGCTGGATCTGCTTCGCTGCCTGCCGCTGGGTGATGAAACCGAACGCCTCCGCGTCGGCATTGCGCTGGAAGAGGCACTGAACAACGCCTTTTATCACGGCAACCTGCAACTCTTTGCCGAGGACGGTCCCCGCGACCGCAGGCATTACGAAGAACTGGCGAAACAGCGATTGTTTGAGACGCCCTACTGCGACCGGAAAATCCACGTCCGAGTCCGCATCTCACCCTTGGAAGCCATGTTCGTCATTCGCGATGAAGGTGCCGGCTTCCCCGCCTCGCAACTTCAACCTGACAACACCGTTTCCGCGACCGAACAAAACGATGGTCGCGGCATTGTCCTCATGCGTTCGATCATGGACGAGGTCACCTATAACGACACGGGCAATCAGGTCACGCTCGTCAAACGGTGTGTGACTCTGGATGCCGACTCCGACTCCTCGGCGGACTGACGATCGCGGACAATGCCTGATTCATGCTTTGCACTTTGATCAACACCACGACCGCCGGTTCCTGTGAACCGGCGGCCGGAAGTTCGATCGAGATCACCGCCTATTTCAACCTGGCAGGTATGGCGGTGGTGGTGGCGGCGGCGGTGACTTTGGCAGAGGTGGTGGTGGCGGGGTGGTGACCTCGGCGGTGGCGGCGGCGGCGCGGGTGGCGAAGGAGGTGGCGGGGACATCACAGGTAAAGCCATGAGACCTCCAGCAGACGAATTGAGGGGATCGACACTCCGAAAACTTTACGACCCCGTCGGTATCGATTCAATGATTGGGTGATGAGGCTCGAAAACCGGAGATGCCCCGGTCACCTCAACAGAGACGAGTCACAGCACGGTGGCCCGCAGCAGAAAGTAGATGATGACTGCTGCCAGCGCAACGATCAGCGTGTGAATCCATGACCAACGAGGTGGCATGGAATCATCCTCCGAAAATGGAGAGGGCAGGGAGAACTCTTCTGAGCCTTCCGCATCGCTCGACGATACAAGATCGCGTCTGCCGCGCTCAAGCCGGAGTGGTGCGTGGTCCAAGACCACACCCGCCACAGACTCGGAATGTGTCGCACTCTTCCTCATTCGCGTCGGTGAGGCCACCGAGCAGACACACGATTCATTCCAACATTTCCAATCTGGCCGAAGACAGCTCCAACTTCAAGGTGGTGACCTGGCTGTGTTGGCCGACGAACCAGACGAGCTTGCGGTGCGGATCGCACATCATGCCGACCGAGTTGTGGAATGTTCCGCCGGACGTCCCCTTGCCGATGGGGTCGTCGCCGGGCAGGTCGAGGCCGCACCAGGCGTTCTTGTCGCAGTCGTACGCCAGCCAGAGTGACCGGTCGCCCTTGCGCGTGCGAGCGGCCAGCAGCACGAGGTCGTGTTCGGCCAGATAGATCGTCTCACGCGACGGGACGGCCGCGTGGGAACGGCCGCGTGCTTCGAGCCACTTCGTTTCACCCGATCGCAGGTCGCAGGCCATCACATCCCCCTTGTGCTTGTCGGCATTGCTGAAGAAGAGGAGCCGGTTTCGCTTGGAATCGAACGCGAGTCCGTGCTGATCGGGACTCTTGTTCGGCAGCTTGCCGGTGAGTGGCAGTTCCTGCCAGGTTCGAGTGGCGGCGTCGAGTCGCCACAGCCCGTCGCCTCCACCGCGCCGGTCGGCCCAGACGACGGCTCCCTGCGGCGTCGCACAAACGGTGACGTTGTAGAAGTCGGCTCGGTAGGGATTCTTTTCTGGACTGCGCGACCACTTCCCGACCGTGGGATCGAAGAAGTACGTGTATTCGTGCGGGGCGAAGACCAGACAACGCAGATGCGGGTCATAGCCCGTCGATTTGTACGTGTGCCCGGTCATCCACGGATTCTGCCGGAAGCTCCATTCCCCCTTCACCTGATCGTTGCTGTAGACATATTCGAGCGGGTACTCGGGAGCGAACGGGATCGAGTAGCGATCCGTCCGAACGTGATAGACCTGCGGTGCGGTGCCGCTGTAGGCCGAGTGCCCACCCGAGAAGCGAACGATCAGATCGAGTTCGGGCGAGAACACGGCGCTCCCCCAATCCATGTTGGTCTGCGGCAGCTTGGGAGTCGGACGCAGCACGAAGCGGTTGACCGGCAGGGCCTTCAACTCCGCATCGACCTGCCTCGGATCGGCGGCGGCGACATCCCGGGCGTACCACGCCGGATCGTGAGTCCCTTCGCGACGCACGGTCGTTCCCGGCTCGACCCCCAACTCGTTCGTCCCCGCGCGATCGACCTGAGTCGCGTCGATGCGGCAGAGCCACGTCCCCTTGGCCAGGGCCAGAACAACATCGTCATCGGTCACCGCGGCGGCCAGCGACGTTGGGGCAGGGGACTCGGGCGAGGTCTTGGCGTCGAACCGCCGCAGCAACTGCCACTCGCCGGTCGCCACGTCGAGCGTCCACGCCTCAAGCGGCAGCGGTTTGTAGAGACGCTCCACGTAGCCGACGGCCGACGTATACGTGCTGCCCCCCAGCAACAGCACCTGCTTCGCGCGAGGCAGCCAGAGCAACGAGTGCCCCGCGCGGGGAGCCGGCGAGCGACGCGGTTGCAGTTCGGTCCAGGTGCGCGTCTCCAGATCGAACGTCCACGTGTCGGCCAGCAACCGATCGAGCTGGTCGCCACCGAACAACACGACCCGGCGATGTTCGGGATCGTAGACCAGTTTTGAATTCGCCCGCTGGGGCGGCTGCCTAGCCACGTCGAGCTGTTCCCAGGTGTTGGTCGCTGGCGAATAGGTCCACGTCCCCGGGTCACCCCGTTCCGTTTGGATGTTGCCTCCGCCGAACAGCACGAACTTGCGGTGAGCCCGGTCGTAGCACATCGAACTCCAAAGCAAAATCCCTCCCGCCGCTTCCGGATTCGTGGCCGGTTGCAGATCCGCCCAGGTTCTCGCGGCCGGGTCATAGCGGAACGTGCGGCCACCCGCGAAGAAATAGAAGCAGCGCGTGTCGGGGTCATAGTCGAACTGCTGACCGAGCGAGAACGTTCCATAGACCGTCCAATTCGGGCGCGTGTTGCCCAGCCGGTCCACGAAGCCGAAGTGCTCGTCCTTCCACGCCGGCGCTTCGCAGTCGCCGAAGACCGGCCCCCACTCCGTTCCCGGAGGGAAATCATTCGCCCACTTGCCGGCCGAAAGATCGAGCGACAGCACGTCATACGGCCGCGGCTTCTTGTACTGCGCCCACGATGTCCGTCCCCCCAGAACGACAAACCGACGCAACTCGGGCGAGTACCCCAGCGGAACGTCCCACCGTTCGCCCGCCATCGTCGCCGACTCAACCCGCTGCCATTCCTGAGGCCGCAGTTCCAAAGGTTGCGCGGCTGCAGACCGCATACACACGAGGCACACGACCATCGCCAGAATCACGAGACGGTGACCATCGACCCGCTGGAGACTGTTCATACCAGCCCCTTCCACCTTCTCTCATCCGATCGCCGTGAGGATTCGCGAGACCACCGAGATCATCGGGAGTTCCCTCGCGGGATGGTAGTCGTCCCTCGTGAAAAAGCGTGTGGCGGACGGATGGCTGTCGGACGTCTCGAAGACTTCCCTAGTCGATGGGGCGAGACGGTCAAGACAAGACTTTTTGAACCACAGAGACCACGGAGAGAAGTCAGGAGGGCCTCCTCTTCCCCTCTGTGTTCCTCCGTGGTCTCTGTGGTTCCCTCAGTTTTTCTTCGGCACCGGCCCGAGCAGTTCGTCGAGGTGCGGGGCGATCGGTTGATCGGGCTTCAGGAAATAGATGGCGGGCTTGCCGTCCGCCTTGGATTGGCGATCCAGTATCGCCAACACGTCCGCGACGGGCTTCGCGGGACCGAGCAACCGTCTCAACATAGCGCACTTCAACAAGCGTGCCCCAAAGACATGCACCATGCGCTGCCCCCGCTTCAGCGGATCGCCACATCACAGACTAGATGCAACACTAATACCATCATGTCTCTTTTTAAGTTGACGGTCAAGTTCGATGCCGCTACCGTGCGTGATGTGTGCTGCTACTCACTCCTTGGGTTGCATACTTAGGTGCTGTTTTCCATGCGAAAACTCTTCGCCACTGTCGATGCGAGCGATCGCGTCATCCTCGGATGGTTGGCTCAGTCGCTTGGTTTTTCGATTCCGTCTCTGACTGGCAGCCGGTCAAGGGGCGTTTGCTGGTGCCCAATAGCATGCATCGTCAATGCAATGGACATCACCCGAGAATGGGTTCCGTGTCTGACGATGTTGATGTTTTGGATCGCACGGGGTCGTCCATCCATGCCGAGTCTTTCTTGGAGGTACGGACCATGGCACCTCGTGCGTCGGCAGCTTTCTGACTAGCGCTCAGATTGGGGAGATCATCATGGCCGGCATTTGGCTCGTTATTGCCGTTTCTCTTCTGGGGTCTTCCGTAGATGCTGGCGGACTAACTGCGGAGGAGGTGCTGCGATCGCTGAAGTCACGCGATGCGCAGTTCGACAATGCCCGCCTGCATTACACGTCCACCTCCCAGGTGACGCGTGATGCTCCATCGTCGTTCAATGCGATGAAGTCGGGCGAACTGACGCCGGTCGCTGAGCAGCCGCAAGCAGTGATTGACTTCACGTATAACGAAAGCATGATCGTGCGCGGCAAAGAAGTAACATTCGAGCGCACGCTCGCCAATTCGACACACCAATCCGGCGACCCCTCCATCCAGATGTTACCGGCTCAGAAGTGGTCCAATCGTGGCGAAGACCTCAAAGAATTGACCGACGATGGAACCGACGCCCGGTACAGCAAGATTCTCGAATTTCGGCCAAAAGCTGATCCCGTTTCATTGTTCGATGAGCAGCGTATGGAGATTGAGTTCGCCTTCGGTTTTGGCTTCGGCACGCGGATTAAGACAATTGAGTCTCTAAGGAAGGACGGCGACCAGTACGAAGTGACCGGCACCATCCAAATCTGGTGGGCGGATATCAGCACGTTTCACCTGCTTCTCGACAAGAATCTCATTGCTCGGCATGCCGAGATTGACTGCGATGTTTCAGGCAATCTGACCCGCTTCGAGATTTCTACAGAGGGCACTGTTGGCGAGAGATTCCTGTTTGCGGAGACCGGTCGTCTGACACGTAAATGGATGGGTCTCCGCAAAGAGGGCGTGACGCGCGGCGAACCCAAGGTGAAGAAGCAATTCGCCGTGGCCTACAAGAACGTCGATTGGGACCTGAGTGATGCAACCTATTCGAGCATCACCGCCATCACTCCCGATGACAACACCCAAGTGATCGATCACACAGGCAACCATTCGAAGTCGCATGTGGACAGGCTTCCGGAAGAACGGCGTTTGGGAATCGGAACCACCGTGGTCGTGGCGAACTCCGTCGCCCTGATCGCGATTCTTGCAGCCTGGGTGATCATGCGCAGGCTGCGACAACGAAAAGGGGGGCCTTGACGTGTAGTCAGGGCTGTGAGTGCTGAGTGTTGTTTTTTCTAGGAGAAGTGAATTATGGCACCTGTGTGGAAGATTTACGTTCCGATTTATGCAATCGTCGTCACAATGACCTGCGTCGCCCTGGAGCCTCCGTCGCTTTTGAGTGCCGCCAACTGCAGCACCGCGTGTACGGCGGGATGGGTGACCACGGGGACCATTTTCGGCGGCATTGAATGTGAACATGGGCCGGAACAGGATGCGGATTGCCGGGCACTGGCCTGCTACCCCAACTGCAACTGGAATAATGTCTGCTGGGAATTAAATGGCAACATGGGAGACTGCAAATGCTTCGAGTGTGGCCTGGCGGGCGGATGTGAAGGTGAGATTCGTCATTGGCTGGCCCAGTGCGGCAAGAAGACTGCCGAGAACGATGGAGATTGTCCAACGCACAATGACGTCATGGGTGCAACTCGACAAGAGCGTGGTGCATCGACTCCGGGCGGCGCAGCGTGCAACTCCGGAACAAACGGCTACGAACTCGTCGAATACTGCGGAGGAGTGAGTAACCAAGCTGGAGCATGCGCCTCCAACAATTGCACTGGTGCGGGAGAGTGGACCACTGTGACCACTGCCGTCCGCAAGGCATGTGGCGCGTCGTAGTCAATAGTCCTCGTGATCTCCGAAGGCGTCCCCGGTCGCACGGATTTGACCGGGTGACGCTCTTTGAGGAATGTTTGTGCCACCTTGGCCGTTTCCTGGGAGTGCAACATTGTGCGCATGCATCGGATCGCAATCATTGTTGTGGCTGTGGCGGGACTCGCCCTCGTGGCATTCGTTGGTAGTAACCCCTTCAATCTCTTTCGGTCGCGAACTTCGTCCACGCCACCCGCTAGCGAGGCGTTGCCGGACTCGGTGTGTCAAGAATGTGAAAACCTCAGCCGACCGACGAGTGCCGGGACATCTATCTCGCAACTCGCTCACCTGCTTGGACAGACTCATGATCGCCGACATCTTCAGGCGTGGTGCAGCAAGAATCTTCCAGAGACGTTTACGCTGCATGACATCGCAGATGCCGCCAGACAGGCTGGATTGGCGATGGTCGAGAATGAACTTCAGGATACCGAGCAATTGCTCGAAAGCATGCCATGCATGACCGTGAACGGCTCTGGAACCTACGTGCTGGCGGCAACCTCGGCTGATCGACACGATGTTTTTCTCTGGGCGCCCAACGGTGAGGTGACACGTCTTCCGTTTTCTGAGTATCGTCAGCGATTCGGTTCAAATGTCCTTTCGCTGGCGATCCCGGAGCCGGAGACTCCACTCCCCTTGGTGATCAGTTCCAACTACGCGGACAAGCCGGTTCAGGGCATTGTCGGCGAGTATCGTCACTTCACGCTGTTCAATCCGGGAAACTCCCCCGTGGACGCGTTCGACGTCACCAGCAGTTGCCCGTGTGCGAAGGCGTCTCTCTCCCCACGAATGATTCCGCCCAAAGGGGCCGCGACATTGAGAGTGGAAGCCGCTTTGCCAGCAGAAGACGGTACAGAGTCCACCACATGGCCAGTGGTCATCCGCACCGGCCCGTCGTCGGCACCCGTGTCACTGTCGTGGACTTTACATGCACGGATCGTACGGCCAGTCACTGTTTCCCCGCGTGTGTTTCACCTCGATGAACTTGCCGAAGGCTTTGCCCCCCAGAAGCTCACCATTGCCGCGCGAGATACCGATCGCAATGGTTCCGTCCAATTGGCTCCCGCGTATCTCGCCAACGGATTGCGCTGGGGAGGGGCAAAGACCACAGGGCAGACTTGTGAGGCGGTCTTGTACTTGGATTCCCCGTCGCTTCAGACCCGACCTGATCGTACGTTCTCGCTTCAGACCATCCTCTACGACCGGAGTCGGCCGACGCTACGATGGCAGGTTGTCGTCAGCGGCTCCATCCGCAGGCCCTTGGAGTTCTTGCCGAAGGAGTTATTCGTAGGAAGTCTCACGCCGGGTGAGCGCGTGATTCGCGAGGTCAGGTTAAAGAACGAAACCCCAGCCAAACCGGCAATTGAGTTGCCTCAGCCCGATCGCCTCAACGCACAACTTGATGGCGATAAAGTGCGTGTTGAGGTGGTTGCGCCGGAGCAACCGGGACCGTTCCAGTACAATCTTCTCGTCCACGCCGATGGACGCCCCGCCAACTTGCCGGTGAGCGGTATCGTGACATCCAAAGAACAGTAACGTGACCACCGCATTCCTCAAAAGCGGCCCAAAAATCTGGCGTGACTGCAGTGTTGGAAGAGCATCACTTGGTGGCATGTCGATCTTTGCGCTGCTGATTCTTCTCAGTCATACCGGATGTGTGGTTCGAGTCGCAGTTGACAATTCCCCCGTACAGCCGGAGATCGATTCGATCCCAGCGGGGTTGTCGCACTATTGGTTTCAGCGATTCGATCTCGCTCGCGTCAACCCCCCCCTGGTGCGGTACGTCGCCGTTTTTCCTCTCCTTTCCAAACGAGTGTCCGTCAATTGGAGCAATTGGAACGACTTTCCCGGATCCCGTTCCGAACGAGAGCTTGGACAGGACGTCCTGCGACGCAATGCACCGCAACTTCAGCATCTGTTCTTTGCAGCCCGTTTGGCCTGCATTCCCATTTATCTCATTGCCGCACTGGTCATTTTTCACTGGGCTTACGAGCTTTACGGTGCGGCAGCGGCGCATCTGGCCCTTCTGCTCTGGTGCTCCGATCCCATGATCCTCGGCCATTCGGCTTTGGTCTCGACGGATGTCGCCGCCGCCGCACTCGCTGTGCTGACTGTATTCGCATTCGTTCGGTGGATGAAGGGGCGCACGTACGGTGCTGCGTTGCTCTGCGGACTCTCGCTTGGCCTGGCTCTCTCGTGCAAGTTCACATTGATTCTCTTGCTACCTGTGATCACCCTGGGATGGTTTGTTCGACGTTACCTGGATGGCTGTGTCTTCCGCGATCTCGCTCAAGCGGCTCTCGTCTTCACGATAGCGATCCTGCTCGTCAACTCGCTGTTTCTTTTCGAGGGCACGCTCTTGCCGCTGAAGAAGTTTCAATTCGTCAGTTCAACTCTCGCCGGTCCAGACTCTGGCAATCGCTGGGGAAATTCGGTGGCAGGTCACCTTCTGATTCCGTTGCCCGCGAATTATCTGCGTGGAATGGATCAGCAACTGAACGACTTGGAGAATGCGTCCGGCGAGTACCCATCGTATCTTTGCGGCGAGTGGCGCGATGTGGGCTGGTGGTATTTTTACTTGTACGGGCTTCTGGTGAAAACGCCTTCCTCGACACTACTTTTGTTCGGACTGGCCGCGACATCGTCACTCGTTGGGATCCGCAGACTTCAATGGAAAGAAGCTCTTCTCTTGGCGGTTCCCGCAATTGTGATCGCCGCAGCAAGCGCGTCCCACGGGTTTACCATGCATTTAAGATACATCATCCCTGCCAGTCCGTTCCTGTGCATTTGGTTGAGCCGCGTTGCCGCCGATCGGTCTGGCGGCTGGCAGAAATGCGGTGCCTGGTGTCTGCTGGCGTGCTCTATGATCTCGGTTGCCCGTGCGTCGCCTAACTGGATCTCCTACTATAACGAAGCTTCCGTCCTGCGTGTCGAGGGACACTGGCATATGTTGTCCAGCAACATGGATTGGGGTCAGGATGTCTTTCGTCTAAGGGACTGGATCGACAAAAACCGCATCGAGGGTGCCATCTACGCAGATTGCTATGGAGACATGGCGATACAGCTGGCCGGTATCGAATGCTCGAAGCCCATCAGAGTCGCGGGCGATGCGGCAGGAAGTCCGAATCGGCCCGACGGGCTGTATGCCATCAGTGCTGCCAAGCTGCGATCCAAAGATGGTCGCTATCAGGATTTTCTTCAGCAGGCACCGTTGCTGCGTATTGGAGGCAGCATTTACATCTACCAGATTGGTTCGACCAAGCACGATGATGGAGGAAGGGCAGCTACGGGACTGCGCTGAGGGCTGTGTGTACGATCCCTTTTCCCGTCGATTTTTTTCGGTTTCGTTCGTGGCAGGGTGCATGATTCCGGCCTGGGGGGTGTCCGGGTTGCGAGCGACAGGAAGCGGTGTGCCACGGCTGTGTCAGCCGTGGGTATTCGCGTCAACACCCAATCGCATGGCTGACACCGCCGTGGCAAGCGATCCCGGAACAGAGTGGGAACTTTCTCCCGCAACGGCTGCTGGCGGGGGACGGCTGTCGCAGTTAGCTTGTTCGCTGACAGGGTTGTGTTTCCGGATTACTACTTCCGCCTGCGGACACTTTTCACGATGCATCGCCTTTCCGCCGTTTCGGTCTGCGTTCTGTTTCTGGTCGCGTGCGGCTGCGGCGTATCGTTCGCCGATGACGGGCGGATCGAGTTCAATCGCGACATCCGGCCGATCCTGTCGGACAACTGTTTTGCCTGTCACGGTCCCGATGAGAAGACTCGTCAGGCGGGGCTGAGGCTCGATATTGCCGAACACGCCCGGGCGAAGCTGGCTTCGGGGAGCACGGCTCTCGTGCCGGGGAAGCTCGGCGAGAGTGAGTTGGCCCGGCGGATCGTGGCCGTTGATCCGGACCAGCAGATGCCTCCCGCCGACAGCGGCAAGCGGCTGACGACTCGACAGATCGAGTTGCTCAAACGCTGGATCGAACAGGGGGCCGAGTACCAGCCGCACTGGTCGTTCGTCGCGCCGAGGCGGCCGATGATTCCGCAGGTTGGTCATCACACGGCGGGTGCCACTGGCGAGGGGCTTCGCTCGCCAGTGCGGCTTGAAGACACTGGCGGCTCAAAGCTGCCGCCAGTGGCACCCGAGATCCCGTCGGCGGAGCGACGGGACTACAGGACGTGGCCACTCAATCCGATCGACAACTTTGTCTTCGACCGGCTGCAGCGCGAGGGCCTCGCGCCGTCGCCGCCCGCCGAGAAGGAGCGGCTCGTGCGCCGGGTCACCCTCGATCTGACCGGTGTCCCACCGACGATTGGTGAAGTGGATGAGTTTCTCTCGGACGCCGCGCCGGACGCCTACGAGAAGCTCGTCGACCGGCTGCTGGCGTCGCCGCGGTATGGCGAACGGATGACGCTCGACTGGCTCGATGCGGCGCGGTACGCCGACACGCACGGCTTCAACAACGACACGACGCGCTACATGTGGCGCTGGCGGGACTGGACGATCGACGCCTTCAACAGCGGGATGCCGTTCGATCAGTTTGTGACCGAGCAGTTGGCGGGGGACCTGCTGCCGAACCCGACGCTCGACCAGCGGATCGCGACCGGCTTCAACCGCAACCACGTCATCAATTCCGAGGGGGGTATCATCCCCGAGGAGTACCGCGTCGAATACGTCGCCGACCGCGTTCACACGACGGCGACGATCCTGCTCGGCTTGTCGATGGGCTGCGCCCGCTGTCACGATCACAAGTTCGACCCGCTCACGCAGCGCGAGTATTACCAGTTCTTCGCCTTCTTCAACCAACTCAACGAGCAGGGTGAGGCGGGCCGCGTCGGCAACGCCGAACCGACGATCAAGGCCCCCACGCCCGAGCAGATTGTTCGGCGCGCGGCGCTCTCGCAACAACTCGCGTCGCTCGACGACGCGCTCAAACAACAGATCACTCGCGCGACCGAGACGATGCCCGAGTGGGAGCCGAAACTGCGCGAATCCGCCTCGTCGGGCGGAGCCGCGCCGGTTCCGCTGCTCCACTGGACGCTGAACGAGACGACGGGGAGCGAACTCAGCGAGCAGCGCGATCCGACGCGCAAGGGCCAGGTCGCGGGCAAGGCCGAGTGGACGACCGGCAAGCTGGACGGAGCCCTCAAATTCGACGGGAACACGCACGTCGAAGCGGGCGATTTCGCAAGCTTCGATCGCACCGACAAATTCTCGTACGGCGCGTGGGTCAACGTCGCGGACAAGGAGGCGGCAACGGTCCTCTCGCGCATGGATGACGCGACAGCGTTTCGCGGCTACGACCTGCTGCTCGTCGGCGGCAAGCTGACGGCGCATCTCGTCTACCGCTGGCCGGACGAAGCGCTGCACGTCGTGTCGAAGACCGAGGTTCCGGTCGGCAAGTGGACGCACGTCTTCGCAACCTATGACGGCTCGTCGAAAGCCGAAGGCTTCAAACTCTACATCGATGGCAAGCGGAGCGATGTGGAGATCACGAACAACCTCCTCACCGCACCGCCCAAGACGACGAAGCCGCTGCGCATCGGACGCCGCACCAACGGCGCCCCGTTTCGCGGGCTGATCGATGAAGTTCGCCTGTACGACCGCGAACTGACGGCCGAAGAAGTGCTCGCCGTCTCCGAATCCGACAGCCAGCGCGACCTGCTGGCCCTCGCGCCGGACAAGCGCACGGCCGAGCAGACGCAGATCATCGTGAAGGCTTTTCTCTCTCGACCCGCAACGGACGTGAGCCCCGACAAGTCCTCTGAGCGGGGCGGCGTGAGCCCCCTGGTTCCGAGCAAGAGGGCTGACGCCCAAGAACCAGGGGGCTTACGCCACCCCGCTCAGAAAAGTGTTATTCAGAAAGATCTCGCGTGGGACGTCGAGCGGGCTCGTACCGATTACCAGCGTCTGGTGAAGGAGCGGGCCGACATCGACAAACAACGTGCCGATCTGGAGAAGGCGTTCCCGTCGGCGATGGTGATGCTCGAAATGCCCTCGCCGCGCAAGACGTTTGTCCTCAAACGAGGCCAGTACGACGCACCAACCGACGAAGTCCAACCCGATGTTCCCGCCAGCCTGCCGCCGTTTCCCAAGGACGCGCCACGCAACCGCCTCGGCCTCGCGCAGTGGCTGCTCTCACCCGAGCATCCGCTGACGAGCCGCGTCGCCGTGAACCGGGCCTGGACCACATTCTTCGGCACGGGCCTGGTCGAAACCGTCGAAGACTTCGGCTCGCAGGGGCAGTGGCCGAGTCATTTGGAGTTGATCGATTGGTTGGCGGTGGAGTACGGACAAGGGGAGCGGGGGACAAGGAGACAAGGGGAGGAAGACTCCGACCGCAGCGATTCAAATCCCCTTGTCCCCTCGTCCCCCGCTCCCCTTGCCCCGCCTCCCGCCTGGGACACCAAACACCTCCACCGCCTGATCGTCACCTCGGCCACGTACCGGCAGTCGTCGCGTGTGACGAAGGAACTTCAAGAGCGTGACCCAACCAACAAGTTGCTGGCGCGCGGGCCGCGATTCCGATTGCAGGCTGAGACGATTCGAGACAACGCGCTGGCCGTGGCTGGTCTGCTGAGCGATCACTTCGGCGGACCGAGCGTCTCGCCGTATCAGCCCGCCAACTTGTGGGACGACGTCGCCGTGGGGGCCGACTACGAGGGAACCGTCTACAAACAGGACAAGGGGGAGGGCCTCTATCGCCGCAGCATGTACACGTTCTGGAAACGGACCTGCCCGCCGCCGGGCTTGAACACGTTTGACGCTCCCGAACGCGAAGTCTGCACGTCGCGCCGGTCGAGGACCAACACACCGCTGCAGGCTCTCGTCCTGATGAACGACCCGACGTACCTCGAAGCCGCCCGCAAGCTGGCCGAGCGAGCGATGATCGAGGGAGGCGAGTCACCGACCACGCGCCTCACTTTCGCTTTCCGCCTCGCCGTTTCCCGCGCGCCGTCTCCCGCCGAGATCGCCGTCCTGCTGAAGGCCCACCAACAACGACTGGCCAAGTACCAACAAGACCCCGCCGCCGCGAAGGCCCTGCTCTCGCACGGCGACTCCCCGCGCAACGAGTCCCTCAATGAACCCGACCTCGCCGCCTGGACCGCCGTGATGAGTCTGATTTTGAACCTCGACGAGGCGATCACGAAGGGCTGACCAGCTCGCGAGGATTCAACTGGTTCGATGCGACTCGGCAAGGATAGAATCAGCATCACCACCAGTGGTTCGAGTTCAATTTCTGTCTTTGGAGAAGCAAGACCATGCTGTCCGACAATTCCGCCACGGTGTCCGGCACGCTGAACGGCGACGGCTCACTCGTTCTCGACGAGCCGCTTCGGTTGCCGCCGGGGCGGGTTCAGATCACCGTTCGACCCGCCGTCGAACAGTCACCGCAGGTGCCGACTGGTCATACGATGTGGGACACGTTGGAAAAGATTTGGGCGGATCAGGAGGCTCGCGGACACGTGCCGCCGACCTTGGAGGAAGTCAAAGACCGGATTGCAGAATTGCGGGATGAGTGGGACGAACGCGACGAGTACTTGGAACGGATTCGACGAGGTGAGTTGCCGAACAGACAGAATGAGTCGTCTCCGACGGGGCATCTCCTTGAAGGTCTATCTTGATTCCCGGTGTGGTGATTCCCTGATTGTCATGAGAGGAGCAAGACCATGTTGACCGAGAGTTCCGCCACAGTCTCGGGAACGCTGAATGGTGACGGCTCACTTGTCTTGGACGAGCAGCTTCGGTTGCCGCCGGGTCGGGTGCAGGTGACTGTTCAGCTCGAAGCAAAGCCACAGCAGGCCAGTTCGATGATGGAGACGCTGAAGCAAATCTGGGCCGATCAGGACGCCCGTGGGTACGTGCCGCGCAGTGGCGAGGAAATGGACGCCCAGTTGCGTGAGCTGCGCGACGAATGGGACGAACGCGACGCGTTCCTCGAACGGATTCGTCGCGGCGATCCGTTGGAATCGAGCGAGCCAGCGAAACCGGAGCAGGGATCGTGATCGTCTATCTCGATTCGGGCATCGTCATTTCGCTGGTTGAGAAACGGGCCGTTCTGGGACCATTGGCCGCATCCCGGACCACCGAACTCGAACAGACGGGATGCCTGTTTGCTGTCAGCGACCTCACGCGGATGGAATGTCGCGTCGGCCCTCTCCGATCGGGCGACGGACTGTTGATGGCGGCCTACCTCAACTACTTCGACGATCCCTCGCTTCAAACCGGTTCACTCACGGCTGCCGTCTGTGATCGTGCAGCAGAAATTCGCGCCCGGTACGGGTTCAAGACACCTGATGCCCTGCATCTCGCAGTGGCGTTGGGAGCAGGATGCGATCTCTTCCTGACGCACGATCAGGCTCTGAAGAAGTTCACCGAACTGACGGTCGAAGTTCTGCGGTGATTCGGCGATCTCAGCCCAAAGCAGTCGGATGACTCCGGACCCACACATTACGAGGATTCAACAATGTCGCCCACCGTTGAAACGACTCTTCAACTCTCTCGCCGTCACTTCTTTGGCCGTTCCGCGACGGGACTTGGTACGGCGGCGTTGGCTTCGTTGATGGCACGTGAGGTGAGCGCGGGGGCGACCTCGGCGCTGTCGCATGCGGTCGCGAAGGCCAAGCGGGTGATCTGGCTGTTTCAGTCGGGGGCTCCGTCGCAGATCGACTTGTTCGACTACAAGCCGCGATTGGCCGAGTTCCACAAGCAGGAGTTGCCCGACTCGATTCGGATGGGGCAGCGGCTGACGGGGATGACTTCGGGACAAAAAAACTTTCCCGTCGCGGCGTCGAAGTACAAGTTTGCCCAGCACGGCGAGTGCGGCATGTGGCTGAGTGAGATGCTGCCGCACACCGCGAAGATCGCCGACGAGATGTGTCTCATCCGGTCGATGCACACCGAGGCGATCAATCACGACCCGGCCATCACGTTCATGCAGACCGGCAGCCAGCAGCCGGGTCGGCCGAGTTTTGGCTCGTGGGTCGATTACGGTCTCGGGACGATGAACGAGAACCTGCCGGCGTTCGTCGTGATGATCTCGAAGGGATCGGTGAAGGGGCAGGGGCTGTTGGCCAGGCTATGGGGCAGCGGCTTCCTGCCGTCGCAGCATCAGGGGGTGAAGCTGCGCGGCGTCGGAGACCCCGTGCTCTATCTGACCGATCCGGCGGGGATCGACCGCGCGGGACGGCGCGAGATGCTGGACGGTCTCGCTCAACTGAACGAACTGCAACTCGCCGAGGTTGGCGATCCCGAGATCACTGCACGGATCGCCCAGTACGAGTTGGCGTTTCGAATGCAGACGTCGGTCCCCGAACTGATGGACCTGTCGGGTGAGTCGGCGCACACGTTCGAGATGTACGGCGAGGACTCGAAGAAGCCCGGCACGTTCGCGGCGAATTGTTTGCTCGCGAGGCGGCTCGTCGAGCGGGGCGTGCGGTTCATCCAGCTCTATCACCGCGACTGGGATCATCACGGCGATCTGCCGAACCGGATGGTGGCCCAGTGCAAGGAGACCGACCAGGGCTCGGCGGCCCTCGTGATGGACCTCAAGCAGCGCGGGTTGCTCGACGACACGCTCGTCATCTGGGGCGGCGAGTTCGGTCGCACGGTCTACTGCCAGGGAGCGATCACCGACACCAGCTACGGACGCGATCACCACCCGCGCTGCTTCTCCCTGTGGATGGCGGGCGGAGGGATCAAGCCGGGGATGGTGCTCGGTGAGACCGACGATTACTCGTACAACATCACCCGCGATCCGATCCACATCCACGATTTGCAGGCGACGATCCTGCATCAACTCGGCATTGACCACCTGAAGCTGACGTACCGCTATCAAGGCCGCGACTTCCGCCTGACCGATGTGCATGGTCGGGTCGTCAACGAGGTTCTGTCGTGAGACTATTTGGCCATCAATGCCTGATTCGGAGCGGGGCGGCGTCAGCCCCCTGGTCGTGGGCGTCAGCCCGCACACGATCAAGGATGAGACATCTGAGCGGGGTGGCGTCAGCCCCCTGATTCTTCGAAAACGGGCTGACGCACAAGAACCAGGGGGCTGACGCCGCCCCGCTCCGAAATCCGATTGATAACCACAACGGAAGGGAACGCTGCATATGAAAGAATGCGTGGCGGAGTTTTTCGGGACGGCGTTGCTCGTTCTGTTGGGAAATGGAGTCGTGGCCAACGTGCTGTTGGACAAGACCAAAGGACACGGCGGAGGCTGGATCGTCATCACGGCCGGCTGGGCGTTTGCCGTGTTTTCGGCGGTCGCTTGCACGGCCGAGTTGAGCGGCGCGCACCTCAATCCGGCGGTGACAATTGGGCTGGCGCTCAACGATCGGTTTGACTTGAACCTTGTGCCGGGATACCTCGCCGCTCAACTGCTGGGAGCATTCCTCGGGGCAATCCTCGTCTACTTCTTCTATTTCGATCACTACGAAGCGACCGCCGACCGCGATCTCAAACTGGCGACGTTCTGCACCGGTCCCGCCGTGCGCAACCTGCCGCTCAACTTCTTCTGCGAGGCACTTGGGACGCTGGTGCTGGTGCTGGCCGTGCTGTCGTTCGCTCCACCCTCATTCCCTGGCACGGAGGGTAAACTCGCCGTGAAGGTGGGTCTCGGCTCAGTGGGAGCTATTCAAGTCGCGCTGATCGTGTTTTCGATCGGCCTCTCGCTGGGAGGGACGACGGGCTACGCGATCAATCCCGTGCGAGACCTCGGCCCGCGACTGGCTCATGCGCTCCTCCCCATCCGCGACAAGCGCGACTCCGACTGGGGCTATGCCGCCATCCCCGTCTTCGGCCCCATTGCGGGAGCGGTGGCCGCAGTCTGCTTGTACAAACTGATGAACTCCTGATCGCGGCCTTGCCTTTCACCCTTTGAGCGACATCCACGGAGTTGAAGCGTGCCATTCCCAAACTGTTGCCGGTGCCTGGTCTTCGCGGTGCTCATTCATTCGTGGTTCGGTTCTGCGTCGTGGGCCGGGTTGGCTCCCGAGAACGTCGCGGTCGTCGTGAATGCCGACAGCCCGGCGTCGGTCGCCGTGGCAGACGAGTACGTGAAACTGCGCGGCATCCCCACGGCAAACGTCATCGCGTTATCGAAGCTCTCGCACGTCGAGCAGATGCCGATCGACAAGTTCCGCGACGAGATTCTCGGTCCGGTCCTCAAAATGATCGAGGAACGGGGCCTCACGCCACAGATCGACTGCATCGCCTATTCGGCCGACCTGCCGACGGCGATTCACGTCCAAGGTGACGTCGGCCAACAGAAGTTGCCGCCAGTGCTGACGCCCGTCGCCTCGATCAACGGGCTGACGTTTTTGCATCGACTGACGATGGCCAGGGACATTCGGTACCTCGACCTGAACGCGAACCTTTACGCGCGCCGAGTCGTCGCGAACTCGACCGATTCACCGTGGAAACCCGCCGAGTTGCAGACCTATGCCGAGGCGATGCGGCGGCTGGAAGAGGAGACGGCGCGGCAGAGACCTCGAAAGGAGGAACAGCCCGTCGATGCCCTGTGGCCGGCGAACGAGAGATCGTTGTTCGCGGCCGTCGATGCGCTGATCGAGTTGAAGCGAGCCCATCCGCAATCGTCGGACCTGTTGTACAACCTCGCCTGTGCCCTCGCGCCGATGGACCGACAGACGGAAGCACTCGCCACGTTGCAGGAGGCGGTGCGAGCCGGTTGGTGGGATCACCGGCATGCGGCTCGCGATGCAGACCTGCGACGTCTGCGAGACCTCCCCGAGTTCAAATCGCTGCTCGACGAGATGAAAACGGTGACGTTCGAAATGCAGCCCGCACGGGGCTTTCGCGCTGAGGTTGGCTGGCTACCGAACGGCGAATCAACCGAGCCGCAGCGCGGTGCGAGGTATCTGCTCTCGACCGTACTCGCCGTGACAGCGGGGCGAGGGAACTCGGTCGAGGACGCGCTGGCCTGCCTTCGCCGGAGCGCAGCGGCCGACGGCACAAAGCCGACCGGCACCGTCTACTTTCTGGGCAACGACGACATTCGCTCGACGACGCGCGAGTGGGCGTTCGAGGCCGCCGTCAAGAAACTAGAGACGCTCGGAGTCAACGCCGTCATCGAAGACGGTGTGCTGCCGCAACAGAAAACCGACGTCGCGGGGGCCGTGATTGGCATCGCCGATTTTGACTGGCCGAAGAGCGGCAGTTCGATGCGGCCGGGAGCCATCGTCGAGCACCTGACCAGCTTTGGCGGAGTGATGACGATGGGTGCGGGCCAAACGCCGCTGACCGAGTTCCTGCGCCACGGGGCCGCCGGATCGTCGGGGACCGTCACCGAGCCGTTCGCGATCCAGGCCAAGTTTCCGAACGCCTTCCTGCACGTTCACTACGCCAGCGGCTGCTCGCTGGCCGAAGCGTTTTATCAGTCGGTCACCGGCCCGTACCAACTGCTGATCGTCGGCGATCCGCTGTGCGCACCGTGGCGAAAGACGTTGACGATCACGGTGGAGGGCTTCGCGGCCGACAAGCCGCTCGAAGGGAAAGTCACTCTGTCACCCAAGGCCGAGTCACCCGATGGCCTCGGTACCAACGGGTTCTCGCTCTACATCGACGGACTGCGCGTCGAGACGATGAAATCGGAAGGCGAGTTCACGCTCGACACGACTCGGTTCGCAGACGGTTCGCACACAATCACAATCCTGGCACGGGGCAACGACCTGATCGAGACCATCGGCCGCTGGACGTCTTCCGTCACCATTCGCAACGGGGCAACGTAAACTCCCGCCAAAGGGGGTGCAGTCGTCAATTGGTGGCCCTTCAGATCCGAGTGAATGGGGCGGTTTGGGAGATCGCGAACTTGCTGCGGTTTCCTCGGCCATCCGTGCCCCGGCTCTGCCATCCGTGCGAAGCCGATCGAAAGGGAAAAAACGCACGGATGGCAGGGCCAGAGCACGGATGAGTCATGACAAACGGCGCAAGACATGACTCGGTGGTTGAAAGATCGTTTCACCAGGCCACCCTAACCCTCCCCCCGAAGACGGGTGGGAGAGGGGACCAGAAAAGGCGACCACCAAATAACGACGGCACCCCGCCAAGGGTGGACGCTGCGACGGACGGTGTGGTAGCAGTAGTCTCACCAAGCGAAACCGAACAAACTCCCGACGCTGTCACCGCCAAGAAAGCCTTCCCATGTCGACGACTCCCGCCCACATCACGCTCCCCATGATGCGCGAGCACCTTTACAGCGCCGTCGTCAGCGATGCCCTCGATGGACTGGGCTTCAAACGCCAGTCGCCCCGATTGCAGTTCCAGCCGTACACCGGCAACAGCCTGCTGGTGGGACGCTGCAAGACAACACTCTGGGCCGACATGGCGCACATCGATCCCAAGCCTTACGATCTGGAACTGAAGGCCGTCGATGCCTGTCAGCCCGACGACGTGTTGATCGCGGCGGCGGGCGGCTCGGTGCGATCCGGCATCTGGGGCGAACTGCTCACGACGGCGGCGAAGAATCGCGGCTGTGTGGGAGCCGTCATCGATGGTGCCATCCGCGACGTCGCCAAGATCCGGGCGATGAGCTTCCCCGTCTTCGCCCGCTCGACCTGCGTTTACGACAGCCTGAACCGGCAGCGCGTCGTCGATGCGGACGTGCCCGTTGATATCGACGGCGTCACCTTCGCGCCGGGCTGTCTGGTCTTCGCAGACGAAGACGGCGTCGTCGTGGTCCCGCGTGAGGCCGAAGCGGACGCGATCCACCGCGCCTGGGACAAGGTCCACGCCGAAAACGTCGTCCGCGACTCGATCCGAGCCGGCATGAAGGCGGTCGATGCGTTCGAGAAGTATGGCGTGCTGTGATGATCAGGCGTGCGCGGCTTTCCAACGTGACCTGGGCTTCGCCCATCAACTGCGCTGGCATGGAACAAATCGTGAGTCCGATCCACGGTGCCGTCCGGCACCAATCTTGAAGGATGAACCATGTTGACTCGATCCGGTCTGGTACTGCTGCTGATCGGACTTCACTCGTGGGCGGCGGCTCAGGATGCCAAGCCGCAGCCCGCGGACTTGGTCCTGCGCGGCGGAGCCGTCTACACCGTGGATGCGTCGCGGAGTTGGGCCGAAGCGGTCGCGGTTCGAGCCGGTCGGATCGTGTACGTCGGGACCGATGCGGGACTCCTGCCGTGGATCGGACCGCAAACCCGCCGTGTCGATCTGAAGGGGAAGATGCTGCTGCCGGGCTTTCACGACTCGCACGTGCATCTGGCGAGTGGTGGCATCGAGTTGGGTGAGTGCGATCTCAACGGCATGACGAAGGAAGACGAGATCCTCGGCGCGTTGAAAGCGTATGCCGAACGGAACCCGCAGAAGAAATGGCTTCGCGGAGGCGGTTGGCCGCTGACTCTGAGCGGTGGAAATCCGCACAAGAGTCTGCTCGACAAGATCGTGGCCGATCGTCCGGTGATCCTCGATGCCTTCGACGGGCATTCGTCGTGGTGCAACTCGCGGGCGTTGGAGATCGCGGGGATCACCAAAGAGACCCCCGATCCGCCGCGCGGCCGCATCGAACGCGATCCCGCGACCGGTCAGCCGACCGGAACACTGCGCGAGGCGGCCAGGCGGCTGGTCTTCAACAAGGCTCCTCCGTACACGCATGACGAGTACGTGACGGGCCTGCGTCGCGGGCTGGAGATGGCGAACCGATTCGGCATCACATCGGTGCAGGAGGCTCGCGTCACCGACCAGCATCTGAATGCCTTCGCGGAACTCGACAAATCTGGTGAATTGACGGTGCGCGCCGTCGGATCCATGTGGTTCGATGTGGCCAAGGGGATGTCTCAGATCCCGCAGTACGTCGAGTGGCGAACGAAGTATCAGAGCAAACGTCTGCGCGCGACCGCCGTCAAGATCTTTCAGGACGGCGTCATCGAGTCCCGCACGGCGGCGCTGCTTCAGCCGTATCTCGGGCACGGCAACGAACGCGGGTGGCTGAATCTGGAGCCGGAAGTCTTGAAGCCGCTGGCCGCCGAACTGGATCGGCTCGGCTTCCAGATTCACATCCATGCGATTGGCGACCTGGGCATTCAAAGTTCGCTGGATGCGTTGGAATTCGCGCGCGACCGAAACGGCAGCCGGGATTCGCGGCACCACATCGCCCACATTCAACTGTTCGATCCACCGGACATTGCCCGCTTTCGGCGACTGGGGGTCGTGGCCAACTTTCAGCCGCTGTGGGCGTGGGCCGATTCGTACATTGTCGACATGACGTGGCCTGTGCTCGGCCCCGAACGATCTCGCTGGCTTTACCCGATGCGCAGCATCGCCAACACCGGCGCGGTGATCGCCTGCGGCAGCGATTGGTCGGTGACATCGATGAATCCGCTCGACGCCATCCAGGTCGCGGTGACACGGCGCGGGCTCACGGAAGGTCCCGGTCCCGCGTGGCTGCCCGAAGAGGTGGTCGATTTGCCGCTCATGCTCGCCAGCTACACCATCAACGGAGCCTACGTGAGCTTCCAGGAGCGAGAGACCGGTTCCATCGAAGTCGGCAAGGCAGCCGACCTGATCGTGCTCGACCGCAACCTGTTCGAGATTCCGCCGCACGAGATTCATCGCGCCAAAGTCCTGCTCACGCTGCTGGAAGGAAAAGAAGTCTTCCGCGGGGCAGACTTCAAGGACGGGAATTCGCCGTGACGGTTCCGGATTGGCTAGGATTCTTCGCTGTGGAAAACCCAGCGCGGCTCAGCCGCAACCGAAAAGAACAAGAAGATGGTGGACAAGAAGATAGGAAAGGAAGCATCTGGATCTGGCTTTCATCTTCTTGTCCTCCATTTTCTTGTTGAAGTCTTCTGATGGCCCTTCGTTGATGTTGATGACGTGGGATGGCGACAAGCTTCGACGGCAGCGAGTGTCACTTGTTTGACGGTACGGAAATCTTCGCGCCCCGCGAAGAAACGAAACGTTAGTAGTACGGAGTTTAGAAATGATTTCATGGGAGGCTTCATGAACCGGCTTGTCTTGTGTTTTCTGGCGATGCTGTTGTTCGTCGGGGCTTCAAACGCTGTTGACGCAGCCGAGGATCCGCAGTCGGCGACTTCGTTCGAGTGCCGGTTTGCCATAACGCCTCCGAAGATCGACGGCATCGCGGACGACGCGGTTTGGAAAGCGGCTCAACTGATCGACAAGTTCACGCTGCCTTGGCTCAAGGACAAGGAACGACCGGCCAAGACGGCGACGAAAGCCCGGCTGTTGTGGGATCGCGAGTACCTCTATTTCGTCGCCGAGTTGGAAGACCACGATCTGTTCGCCGACATCACCGAGCACGATGGCAAGACGTGGTTCAACGACGTGTTTGAACTCTTCTTCAAACCGGCCGTCGACAAGCCGAGCTACTACGAGTTTCAGGTCAACGCGGCCGGAACCACGATGGACATGTTCCTCCCCAAGCGGGGGATCGACGATTTTGAGAAGGCGGTGCGCGACGGCGATTTTCACTTCGAGGCCAAGGTCGTGCGGAACGGCACGCTCGACAACCGCGATGACCGGGACACGGGCTGGACGGTGGAGGGCCGCCTGCCGTGGGCCGATTTCGCACGCACCGGCGGTCGGCCCGAACAGAACGCCGTGTGGAAGTTTGCCCTCTGCCGGTACGACTACACAAAAGGTATGGAACCGGAACTCTCAACGATGGCTCCGATGAAGACGAATGCGTTTCCGAACTACCACTTTTACGAGGACTATGCGGATCTGAAGTTTGTCGGACCGGAAGCGAAGCCGGACGGGCAGGCAAAGAACTTTCCCCACGGACCGCCGCCTCGACTGACGACCTCGCGCGTCGTCGGATCGCCCGAGCCGCCGCTGCCGTATCGGACGGAGAAACGCTATCCAAAACTCAAGCTCACGTTTCCGATTGCCATTGCGCATCAGCCGGGCAGCGACCGGATGTGGACCATCACCCAAGACAAGCCGTACTCCACGACTTCGATTCGCCGATTCGTCGATTCGCCGGACGTGAGCGAAACCGAAGACCTGCTCCCCGCCGACAACCGCGTGGCCTACGACATCGTGTTCCATCCGAAATTCGCCGAGAACGGGTACGTCTACGTCGGCCATAGCCGCGCGAAGCCGGAGGCCGAGAAGCCCGTAGAGAAAGCCGACGCCAAGACCAAGCAGCCGGACGACAAGCCGAAGGGGCCGAAGTATGCCGGTGTCTCGCGATTCAAGATGAATCCGCGCCCGCCATACGAGTTCGACCCGAAGAGCGAGGTCACGATCATCGAGTGGCTTTCCGACGGCCACAACGGCGCGGCGATCACGTTCGGGTTGGACGGCATGATGTACGTGACGTCCGGCGACGGGACATCCGACAGCGACACCAACCTCCGCGGCCAGGATCTGTCGAAGCTGACCGCGAAGGTCCTGCGGATCGATGTCGACCATCCGGACGAGGGCCGGCAGTACTCGGTGCCGAAGGACAATCCCTTTGTCGGTCAGCCCAACGTCGTTCCCGAAACGTGGGCCTACGGTTTGCGAAACCCGTGGCGCATGACCACGGATCGCGAGACCGGTCACATCTGGGTCGGCAACAACGGGCAGGATCTGTGGGAGCAGGTCTACTTCGTGCGCAAAGGGGACAACTACGGCTGGAGCGTCTACGAGGGAAGCCATCCGTTCTACCTGACGCGCGAGTTGGGGCCTCATCCGCACGTGAAGCCCGCGCTGGAGCATCATCACTCCGAATCGCGATCGCTCACCGGCGGCATCGTCTATTACGGCAAGCAGCGTCCCGAACTGAGGGGCTGTTACCTCTACGCCGATCACTCGACGGGCAAGATCTGGGGCGCGCGGCACGACGGACAAAAAGTCGTCTGGCATCAGGAACTGACCGACACGCCGGTTCACATCACGGGCTTCGGCACCGATTCGCAGGGCGAACTGCTGATCTGCGACCACGCGGGCAAGGACGACGGGGGCTTCTTCACGCTCATCCCCACACCGCCCGACACGCCGACGCCAAACTTCCCGAGGAAGCTCAGCGAGAGCGGACTGTTCGAATCGGTGAAGGGCCACGTGATTCAGCCGGCCCTGATTCCATACTCGGTCAACGCACCACTCTGGTCCGACGGCACGGGCAAGACGCGGTACATCGCGATCCCCGGCGAAGACCCCAAGATCAACTTCACGGCCAGTCACGCGTGGGGCTTCCCCGACGAGACGGTGCTCGTCAAGTCTTTCTCCCTCGAACTGACCGAGGGCGATCCGAAGTCGCAGCGGTGGATCGAGACTCGCTTCCTGACGAAGCAGCAGAACGAATGGATCGGCTACTCATACCAGTGGAACGACGACCAGACCGACGCCACGCTGGTCGCCAAGGAGGGCGTGGACCGCGAGTTCACGATCAAGACGGCGGACGGTTCGCGTGCGCAGTCGTGGCACTACCCGAGCCGCACGGAATGCATGGTCTGCCATAGCCGCGCGGTCGGCTTCGTCCTCGGATTGAGCACCCCGCAAATGAACAAGAATCACGACTATGGCGGCCACGTCGAGAATCAACTCGAGGTGCTGCAGCGCGTCGGACTGCTCGGCAAGATCAACGCACCCGACAAGTACGAACGCCTCGCCAATCCCTACGACGCGAGCGAAAAGCTGGAGGCCCGCGCGCGGGCCTACCTGCACAGCAACTGCTCGATCTGCCACGTCGATGCGGGCGGGGGCAACGCCCAGATGCAGCTCGAAGCCACCACCGCCCGTGACAAGATGAAGCTGTTCGACGAGGTGCCGCTCCACGACAAGTTCAGCCTGCCGGACGCCCGCCTCGTCGCCCCCGGCCATCCCGAACGAAGCGTCCTCCTGCACCGAGTCGCCCTGCGCGGCCGGGGCCAGATGCCCCAGTTGGCCACCTCACGCATCGACCAACCGGCCGTCGAAATGCTGACCGAATGGATCAGGCAGATGGAGGCGAAGTGACCACCACGCTTCGTAAATCCACTGTTCAGAGGTACGCGAAACCAGAAGAGCCACTGATGTCACGGATTTCACAGATGACACGGATAAAGGCGAAGACGTCTCTTCTCTTCGTTTCTTATCTGTTCTTGGTTTCTTATCTGTGTCATCTGTGAAATCAGTGGTCGTCTTCTGTTGACTCTCTTTGAGGAAGATCAAATGGTCCGCTGGGTTTGGCTCGTGTTGTTCGCCTCGGTGTGTTTGATTGGATCGCGGCTCGATGCGAGCGATCTACCGCAACTCACTCTGGCTCAGGCTGGCCTCAACGCCGAGAAGCTCGCCGAGATTGATGGGCTCGTTGCGACGGCAATCTCGGAGAAGAAGCTGCCGGGCTGTGTGGTCCTGATCGGGCGGCCCGGGGGGATCGCGTGGCTGAAGGCGTTCGGTGACAAACGGCTCGAACCGGAGCGCGAGCCGATGACGGACGACACCGTGTTTGACCTGGCCTCGCTGACGAAGCCGCTCGCCACGGCAACTTCGGTGATGAAGCTCGTCGAGCAGGGGAAGCTGTCGCTCGATGATCCGGTCTCGAAACACATCGCCGAGTTCGCCGTCGAGGGGAAGGAGGCGATCACGATTCGCGACCTGCTCGTCCATCGCAGCGGCCTCATTCCCGACAACGCGATCGCCGACTACGCCGATGGGCCGCTCCAGGCGAAGGAGCGTCTGTTCGCGCTGAAGCTCTCCGCGCCGGTCGGCGCGAAGTTCATGTACTCGGACGTAAACTTCATGGTGCTCGGTGAGGTCGTGGCGCGGGTGTCGGGCCAACCGCTGAATGAGTTCGCGCACCGCGAGGTTTTCACTCCGCTCGGGATGACCGAGACAAGTTATCTTCCGACCGATCCGCTTCGCCGGCGGGCGGCTCCCACCGAACAGCGCGAGGGCCGTTGGATGCAGGGGGAAGTCCATGACCCTCGCGCGTACAAACTCGGTGGAGTCGCCGGCCATGCCGGCCTGTTCGGGACCGCCCGCGATCTGGCCCGGTACGCGACGGACGCTCTGGCCGGGATCAATCACGACCAAAGCCGCATCTTGAAGCAGGAGACGTGGCGCACGATGACGACCCGCCAGACGATTGAAGGGACGGATCGACAGGGCCAGCCGACAAAGGATGTGCGCGGTCTCGGCTGGGACATGCAGTCGCGCTACTCGATCAATCGCGGGACGAAGTTCTCGCCGAGTGCCTTCGGCCACGGCGGCTTCACCGGCACCGCGATCTGGATCGATCCCGAGCAGAAGCTGTACGTGATCTTCCTCAGCAATCGAGTCCATCCCAACGGCAAGGGGCTGGTGAACCCGCTGGCTGGAAAGATCGGCGAGCTTGCGGTAGGGGCACTCGAATCGAAGAGTGATTCAAGGGCGAAGACCCCCTCACCCTAACCCTCTCCCTCTCCCCCGAAGACGGGGGCGAGGGGACAAGAAAATGCCGCGATCACGATGACGGCTTGTCGCCCCAGCGTTTCATCAGTTCGTTTTTCACGCCGAGTTGATCGCAAATGCGGGCGACGACGAAGTCGATCAGGTCGTGGATCGACTGCGGGGCGTGATAGAAGCCGGGCATCGCGGGGAGGATGACGGCTCCCGCTTCGGCGAGACGCTTCATGTTGTCGAGGGCGATCACGCTGAGGGGCGTTTCGCGGGGGACCACGATCAGTTTGCGACGTTCCTTCAAATGGACGTCGGCCGCGCGGTGGATCAGGTTCTGCGACTGGCCGGTTGCGATGCTGGCGAGCGTCCCCATCGAGCAGGGGCAGATCACCATGCCGTCCGTCAGAAACGAACCGCTCGCGATGCCGGCCGAGTAATCGCGGTAGTGGTGATAGACGATCTGGCCCGTGAAGATTTCGCTCTCGCTGAAGATCGAACTGGCCGCGTAGGCCGCTCCCCCCGACTTGAGCTGCCCCAGCTTGCTGTCGTGGGCGATCTGATCGTCACTCGGCAAAAGCTGTTGAGGATCGAAGGCATTCAGATCAACCTTCAGGTCCAACTCGTGCTTCAAAACTTCGACCGCAGCCGGGCTGATCGTGAGATGCACCGTGCGACCGGAGGCGACGAGCACTTCGAGCAGTCGCAGCGCATAGGCCGAACCGCTGGCACCGGTCATGGCGACGACGAGGTTGGACATGAAGTAGGTCTCGAAGAGGAATTCAGGAGACAGAATTCAGGAGTCAGAAGGAAATACCTTGAATTCGACTCGCACGTTTGCGCTGTTGTATTTCATTCTGAATTCTGACTCCTGAATTCTGGCTTCATCCCCATATACAGCGTCGCGATGCCAAACGTGAGCGGTGTGAACGTGACGTTTGACAGGCCGCAGGCCGTCAGCTTGTCCGCCAGTGCCTGCCCGTGGGGGAATTGCGAGACCGAATCGGGGAGATAGTTGTAGGCCGACTGCCGGTTTCTGGCGAAGAGTTGCCCGATGCGCGGCAGCACGTATTTGAAGTAGTTGCGATAGACCCAGCCGAACAGCGGATTGGTCGGCATCGAGAATTCGAGGACCGCGACGCGGCCTCCCGGCTGGCAGACGCGCACCATCTCACGCAGCCCGCGTTCGGTGTCGGTCACATTGCGCAGGCCGAACGCGACAGAGACGATCTGGAAGCGATCGTCCTCAAACGGCAGGGCCTGCGTGTCGGCTTCGGTGAAGTGAAGCGCGGCGGCTCCGGCGGCGATCTGCCTGCCGAACCGGCGGTCTCGTTTGACTTCGGCCAGTCGCAACATTTCGGGAGTAAAGTCGGTAGCCTCGACGGGGATCTTGCCCTGGCCCGCTTTCCAATAGGCCAGCGCGAGGTCTCCCGTTCCCGTGCAGACATCAAGAATTGGCGCGGTCCCGCGCGGAGCGACCGCGCGCACCGTGCGCCATCTCCAGTAGACGTCGGTTCCGCCCGAAAGGACGTGATTCATCAGGTCGTAGCGCCCCGAGATCTCGCCGAACATCTGGCGGACACGGGCTTCGGACTTGTCGACGGGGAGCGTGGTGGTCATGGGAGAAGCGGTTAGCTCTTAGCGGTTGGCGATTAGCCAGAGGCGGAAATCTGCGTTTCTATTGGCGATCCAGTCCAAATTCGGACCAGCGTTCTTGAACGCGGGCGATCAGTTCGTCGGGGTGTTGTAGTGCGAGCGGCCAGTCGCGGGGATGGCCTTCGTCGGTCAGTTTCCTCGTGGCGTCGATGCCGACGCCGTGGCCGATCCCTCGCACGGGGGCGGCATGGTCGTCCATCGCGGTTGGTCCCTCGTTGAAAATACAGTCGCGGCCGGGATGCGCGTGCGCGCCGACGGTGAACCAGACCTCGTCCTCGCGCTGCACGTTGACATCGGCATCGACGACGACGATGAGCTTGCTCTGGCCGAAGTGGCCGAGACCCCACAGCGCGTTCAGGACTCGACGCGCCTGCTGCGGAAATTCTTTCCGAATGCTGACGAACAGCCAGTTGCGACCCGCTCCCGCGAACGGCAGATGCCAGTCGACGACTTCGGGGACGAGCCGCTGCACCATCGGCAGGAACAGGCGTGCGAGCGCCAGCGAAATCCAGGAGGCTTCGCCCGGCGGGCGGCTCGCGATGACCACGGGCAGCACGGGGTTGGCTCGATGCGTGATGGCCGTCACTTGAATGACGGGCAGTTCCTCGGGGAGCGAGTAGTGGCCGGAACCGCTGGCAATGGGTGGAGCCGTCTGCGGCGCGGCGGCGTGGTCGATGTAACCTTCGAGAATGATCTCGGCTCCGGCGGGGACGTCGAGTTCCACCGAACGGCCTTTGACCAGATCGAGACTCGCGCCGCGCAACAATCCGGCGAACAGGCCGCGATCCACTCCCGCCGACAGCGGTGCGAAGGCCGCGAGCGCGAGCAGCGGGTCGCCGCCAAGCGACATCGCCACGGGAAGCTGCCTCCGTTCGCGCACGGCCGTCTGCCAGTGACGGTAGCCGTCGTGCTGTCGGTGCCAGTGCGGAACGATCTCGCGCGGGCCGACGACTTGCAGCGGATAGCTTCCCCAGTGCTCGGCCCCGGTGAGGGGATGTCGCGTCAATGTTTGAGCAGCCGTGAGCGTTGGATTGGCCTCGCCCGGCCAACAGCGCGGGATCGGCAGGTCCCACAGGTTGACGTCGCGTCCGAGTTTGACGACCTGCTGACAGACGGCGGTCTTGATCACGCGCGGCGCGAAGCGATTCGAGGGTGACACTGGCGCAGTCAGCTTCAGCGCGTCGAGCCACCCCGATGAAGCCTCACCGCTCAGCAGCCGGTCCATCGTCGCCGACGCCTGGTCGAGCGAATCGACTCCCAGCGCGAGGCACAATCGGCGGCGACTGCCCAGCAGATTCGCGACGACCGGAATCGGGCTGCTCTTCACATTCTCGAAGAACAGCGCGGGCCCCCCTTCGCCGGACTTGGCGGCTCGATCGACGATGGCCGCCAGTTCCAGCGCGGCATCGACGGGAGCCGCCACGCGCACAAGTTCTCCCGCGTCTTGCAGCTTCGCCAGAAAGTCGGTGAGAAAATCGTGGGGCATCGGGAACGGCGTGTCCGTGGCGGGAACAGGGAGTCCATGAGTTCGGCCAGAGTATAGACAGACCCGCACGGCTTGGCACTCACCGCGCGGTGAGTTACCGTCCGCGACGATCGTGTGGAGAGATGTCAGCGGCTGAGCCTGCATGTGCGACGGAGCGGGCACTTCCAACGCGAAGAATTTCGGATGTTACCTGATCGTCGAGACCGATAGAATCTTGCTGAACCGAGTGGGGAATCAGGCAATTGATGGGGAGCGTGGCCGTGACTGCATTACTGACATCACACATCTGGCTGGACGACCGTGGTGTGGCCTGGATTGACAACTCCAACGTCAAGGTCATTGAGGTGGCGTTGGACCACCTCTCGGACTGCCCGCGTGCCGAGGAGATCCACGAGGCGCACGGCGGCTACCTGTCGCTCGGTCAGATTCACGCGGCGCTGGCCTACTATCACGACAACAAGGCCGAGATGGACCGCACCATCGCGGAGCAGGTGGAGCGGGTCAACAAGCTCCGACTGGAGTCGCTCGACAGTCCGCTGCGGCGTCGGCTCCGTGATGCAGGTCGCCTGCCATGAGCCTCACGTTCTATATGGACGTGCATGTCAAGCGGGGCATCACCAAAGGACTGCGACGACGAGGAATCGATGTGTTGACAGTTCAAGAGGACGGACGCGACGAACACAGCGATTCGGAGTTGCTGACGCGGGCCACCGAGTTGGGCCGAGTCATGGTCACAATGGATGAAGACTTCCTGGCGGAAGCCTCGGAGCGACAAGCCAGCGGAGAAAACTTCGCCGGTGTCGTTTATGCCCATCAGTTGAACGTCACCATCGGGCAGGCTGTGAACGATTTGGAACTGATCGCAGAAGTGGGCCACCCCGAAGACATCGCCAATCGAGTCGCATTTCTGCCGCTGTGATGACGTCCAAGAGTCAGCATTGGGGCGAGGTTATTCGTTGCCGGCCGCAGGACCAGCATTGTCCGGCTTCTTCTTTGCGACTTTCTTGGTCGTCTTTTTGGCGGCGGCTTTCTTGGCGGCCTTTTTCTTGACGACCTTCTTCGGAGCGGCGGCGGGAGCGGCTTTCTTGGTGAAGCGGCCGCGGCCTCGTTTGGTGGCGGGGCCGCGGGCGGCGCGTTCGGCCAGGAGCGGGATGGCCTCTTCGAGCGTGAATTGCAGCGGGTCGCGATCCTTCGGGATCGTGGCGTTCACTTTGCCGTGCTTCACGTACGCGCCGTACTTGCCTTCGTAGACGCCGACCGGTTCCTCGTCGTCGGGGTGCTTGCCGAGTTCCTTCAGCGGCAGAACGGGAGCCTTCGTCTTCTTGGCCGCGATCAATTCGAGAGCCCGCGCGAGATCGACCGTCAGCACATCGTCGGTCTTGCCGAGTGATGCGAAAACTTTCTCGTGCTTGACGTAGGGACCGTACATGCCGACGCCCGCGTTCACGACGTGACCAGTCTCGGGATGATTGCCCAAGAGGCGCGGCAGGCTGAGGTACGCACAGGCTTCCTCAAACGTGAGCGTGGACGGATCGCGGCCCTTGGGGATCGAGACACGCTTCGGTTTCGTGCCGTCTTCGCCGACTTCTCCCAGTTGCAGGTAGGGGCCGAACGGACCGACGAGCAAGTAGATCGGGAGGCCGGTCTCGGGATGCGTGCCGAGCGATTGAGGTCCGCGCTGTTTGAGTTCGATCAGTTTTTCGGCGATCTCGTTCGTCACGTCGCCGGGAGCCATGTCGGGCGGGAGCGACGCGGTGACCGGCAGACCATCTCGTTCTGTTTCGAGGTACGGGCCGTACTTGCCGACTCGAATGCGCGACGTGAGTCCGGCGAACTCCAGCGTGCAGGCGGTGCGGGGGTCGATGTTCGCCTCCTGCGTCTTCACCTGCTCGTCGAGTCCGTCCTGACCCTGATAGAACTGCTGGAGGTATTCGAGGCGGTGGCCGTCTCCGTTGGCGATGTCGTCCAGATCCTGCTCCATCTTCGCCGTGAAGCCGAGATCGACCAGGCGCGGGAAGTAATTCTCGAGCAGCTTCGTGACGGCGAACGCGGTGAACGTGGGAATGAGCTGGTTGCCGACCTTCGTCACATACTTGCGGTCTTGAATCGTGCCGATGATCGAGGCGTAGGTACTCGGCCGACCGATGCCATCCGCTTTGAGTGCTCCCACCAATGTGGCTTCTGTATATCGAGCCGGTGGCTTGGTCTCGTGGCCGACGGATTCGAGAGCCTGACAACCGAGCGTGTCCCCCTCGGTGAGGGGCGGCAGCGCCGACTCGGTGTCGTCGAGAGCCGCTTCGGGATCATCGACCCCTTCCACATACGCTCGGAAGAAGCCGGCGAACTCGACGTGACGGCCTGTCGCGCGGAATTCGGCCTCACCCACGTGGATGATCGCCGTCTGAAAGCGCAGTTGGGCCTCGGCCATCTGCGATGCCACGGTGCGCTTCCAGATCAGCGCATAGAGTGCGGCCTCGCGTCCGCCCAGACCGTGTTCCTCGGCCGTCTTCATTTCCGTCCCCGCGGGACGGATGGCTTCGTGAGCCTCTTGGGCGTTCTTGGTTTTCGTCGTGTACTGGCGCGGCTCGGGGCTGAGGTATTCCTGACCGTAGCGATTGAGCACGCAGGATCGCGCGGCTTTGATCGCCTCTTGCGACAGGTTGACGCTGTCGGTTCGCATGTAGGTGATCAGGCCCTCTTCGTAGAGCCGCTGCGCGGTCTGCATCGTCTCTCGCGCGGACATCCCCAGTTTGCGATTGGACTCTTGCTGGAGTGTGCTCGTTTCAAAGGGAGCGTACGGCTTGCGGGTCTGCATCCGCGTCTCGACCGCCGCAACCTTCCACGACAGAGTCTTCAGATGGGCTTCGAGCTGCCTGGCCGTGGCCTCGTCGAGCAGCATCGCATCGACACCGTCTTTCAGGCGGCCGGTGTGCTCGTCGAAGTCCTTGCCGCTGGCGACCCGCTTGCCGCCGACGGTGTTCAGCCAGGCATCGAACGTCGCGTCGTGACTCGTGGAAAGCGACGACTTCAAATCCCAGTACGAACCCGACTTGAAGGCCAGCCGTTCGTATTCCCGCTGGACCAGGATGCGGACCGCGACGGATTGGACCCGCCCGGCCGACAGTCCCGGCGCGACCTTCTTCCACAGCAGCGGACTCAGGCGATAACCGTACAGCCGGTCGATGACGCGCCGCGTTTCCTGAGCCGACACCAGATTCGTGTCGAGTTCTCGCGTCTGACTGATCGCCTCCTGAATCGCCTCCTTGGTGATTTCCGAGAAGACCATCCGCTTGACGGGGACTTTGGGCTGGAGCAACTCGGCCAGATGCCAGCCGATGCTTTCCCCCTCGCGGTCTTCGTCGGTGGCGAGAATGAGTTCGTAGGATTCCTTGAGCGCCGACTTCAACTCGCTGACGAGTTTCTTCTTGTCCTTGGGGACGATGTACAGCGGCTCGAAGCTGCTGGTGACGTTCACACCCAGGTTGGACCAGCTTTCCTTCTTGACCTCGGCCGGAATCTCACTGGCGCTGGAGGGGAGATCACGCACGTGGCCCATGCTGGCCATGACGATGAAGTCGCTGCCGAGATAACCGCCGATCTTCTTGGCTTTGGCGGGGGATTCGACGATCACCAGTCTCTTGGTTGGTTTGCCTGCCACCGTGGGTTCCAGCGAGGCTCCGCGCCGGGCGGAGGAATGATGAACGGTGAGGGATGAAGGATCAGAGATGAAGAACCAGGGATGAGGGATAAAGGATGAGGGATAAAGGATGGGGCTTCCAGGTGGTCGGCATTCTGGCGCCGGTTCCCGCAGCCCTCATCACGATTCATCACTGATCCACGTCCTTCATCCCTGATGCTTCATCTTTGACCCCTCATCCCTCCTTCTTTTGCTTCTCTTGTGCGGTCAATCGGCAAAGCTACAATGCGGCCCGCTTGCGCGGAGACTTCCAATAAGGGATTGTGCGCCGGTCTGTCAAGCGTTGCTGTCTGGCGTGAGGCTGCCGTTGCGGTTGGTCTTGCCCGCTCGCATGACCGGCGTTTGAGCAAAGGATGCCTTGATGATCAACAATTTTTCCGAATCCATCCGACGCAACCAGAAGCAATGGATGGTGGTGATCACCATCCTGGCGGTCTTCTCGTTCGTCTTCGACGATTTGATTCGTGGCGCCGGGCGGGCGTCCGGCGGCATGGTGGTGTTTGTCGCCGTGTTTTGTGCCGCGGGCATGTCGATCATCGGCTATCGGCGCGGCAAGACGACCGAGTATGGCCTGGCGGGTTTGGTGGTCGGCGCCCTGGTCGCGTTTGTTGGGATGAAGTCTTCGGGGCCACCCGTGGTGGTGCGGACGAACGCGGGGAACTTCACCCAATCGGACATCAAGCTGCTGCAGTCTCATCGCCAGCGAGCCGACCAATTCCTGGCCGCCGCCGCGAAAAAGATTGACAAGAAGCGGGCCGCTGCGAGCTTCGGTTCGCTGGACGTGGCCTCGATGGTCTCGTTCGCCATGCTCCAGAAGGAAGCCCGCCAAATGGGGGTGACCCTGACCGACGACTCCGTCGACCAGTATTTGTCGCGGGTGACCGAGGACAAGTTGAGTGCGAGCGACTACAACGACGCGCTGCGCGCGGCGGGGCTTACGGAAGGCGAACTGTACGACATCGTGCGGGGTGAGCTGGAAGTTCAATTGGTCGCCCAGTTGATCTCGGCCCCGGCGGACCCTCATCAAACGATGGCGATGTTCACGCGTGGAATGTATTCGGGACGCATCGCCCGACAGACTCCCGAACAGTTGTGGCAGGCGTTTCGCAAGTTGCACGTCCAGCAGGGCCTGACAACCGTGGCGGTCCCGGTGACCGAGTTCGTCAAGTTGGTTCCCGAGCCCACCCCATCGGAATTGAGTGTCTTCTTCGACCAACACAAGAACAGTTTTGGGGACGAACAGGGGACTCCCGGCTTTCTCGAACCCCCCAAGGTGCGTCTCGCCTATCTCGCCGTCTCAGATTTCGAGGCTTACGAGAAGCAGGTTCCCGAAATCACCGACCAGGACGTTGTCGATTACTACCTGACCAACAAAGAGTCTTTCCGAGTGAACGAGATCCCGTCGGATTCGGGTCCGCAGTTGCCGGACCTGTTGCGAGCTCCGACCTCAGTCGACTCGGCACCGGCGGATGCCACGCAAGCGGAGAACGCCGACGCACCCGAGGTACCGCCGGAGACAAAGGACAGCGGGAAACCCGCCGCTCCCGAGAAACAACCTGCGACTCCGGACAAACCCGACGCCGCTCCCGGCAAGGGTGAAGTTCCGTGCGGCGATGAGCCAACGGCTGACAAGGAGAAGGCTGACCAGAAGGACGTCCCGGCCGATGCCGCCCCGGCCAAGGCCGTCGAGCCAGCGGCCAAATCCAACGACTCGTCCCCCCCCGCACCGGCACTCCCCAGCGACGATCCCCCCGCCGATGCCACGTCTCCCCATCGTGCCGCCAACTCCGGGGTTCCCGCCTTGAATTCGTTGCCTTTGCCGCCACCGGTCGCCCGGTATCGAGAGCTCGACAACGATTTGAAGGACCAGATTCGAGACACCATTCTGCACGACAAGGCCTTCCTCAAAATGGGCGATGCCGCGGAAAAGGCGCTCGAAAAAATGATGGAGTTGAGTCTGAGTTACATGGGGATGACTCCCAAGGAACGCGAAATGGCGGGCGAGTCATTCGCGGTGGAACTGAAGTCCTATGCGGAGAAAAACGGCCTCGAATACAAAGAAACCAAGGAGATGACTCAGTTCGATCTGATGAATCCCACCAACGATCCGATTGGCAACGCCACGGACCCGGTGGTGGGAATGAACCGCACCCGCATGCAGACCTCGGTGGCCGAAGAGGTCTTCGTCCGGGAAGCCTCGGGTCGCGGGTATCGACTGCCGACCTTCGCGCCTCGACGTGCCGACACGCGAACTTCGCGGTACTCGTACTGGAAGATTCTGGAAGTCCCGGCCAAGGTTCCCGACCTCAAGGACGCTGTCGTCCGGCAGAAGGTGCTCGACGCTTACAAGTTCGAGAAGGCCCGACCCCTGGCGGAGAAGCGGGCCAGGGAACTGGCCGATCTGATGAAGACGGGTGAAGCCGACATCGCCGCCGCGCTTTCCGGCCAGACGATTAGCGGCACACCCGATTCGCCCGCGACCACCCTTCGTGAACCGCAACGGTTTTCCTGGCTGCGTCTGCCGCAGAGCCTGCCTCAATTCGGACTGCAACGGCCGGTCGAATCGACCATCGACGGTATCGGGCAGCCGGGTTTCCAGTTCATGAAGACCGTTTTTGACGAGCTGGAAAGTGGCGATACGGGAGTCACCATTAATTCGTCGCGCACAATCTATTACGCCGTGCGAGTTCACGACCGCGATGGGTCGGGCGCGGAAGGGAACGGCATCGCGACGCTGGAATCTCTGCAGGCCCGGTTCCTGCGCGAGCAGTTCTCGGGCTTCCTTCCCACCCCGTACGAGTTCATCGGTGCCGAGATTCAGCAGATCGTCGACAGCCGCTGGCGTGCCGATTTCACCAAGCGGCACGGCATCAAGTTTGAGGACGAAGCGCCGGGAGCGGCCGACGAGGAATGATCGACGACAACTTCCAGCGGCCACCCAGCGACCCCGGACAGCGCTCCGACTGATCGGCGACTTGCTGGACAATCTCCAACAGGGCCAGTAAAGAGTACGTACTGTCTGTGTGACGCCGACGAGGCAACTGTTTTCCTGACCTGCTTTCGTGAAATGCGACTCCATGAGTGACACGTCAGGTGCGATGATCGAGGCCGTGGGCCTCAGCAAACACTATGGACCGTTCGCCGCGACACAGAATGTGTCGTTCTCGGTCCCACGCGGCCAGGTGGCTGCGTTCCTCGGACCGAATGGTGCCGGCAAATCGACGACGATGAAGCTGCTCACCGGATTCCTGGCTCCCACCACCGGGTCGGCCAGGATCGGTGGTTTCGACGTGGCGACCGATCGCCTGAAGGCCGCCGAGATTCTGGGTTATCTGCCCGAGAACGGTCCGCTGTATCTCGAAATGACTCCGGCAGAGATCCTGCGGTTTCTGGGAGCGGCCCGCGGCATGTCGTCCGAGCGCCTCAAGGAACGGCTCGAATTCGTCGCGACCAAGTGTTCGCTCAAGGGCGTGTGGGGCAAGCCGATCGCCAAGCTGTCAAAAGGCTATCGGCAGCGGGTCGGCATGGCGCAGGCCCTGCTGCACGATCCCCAGGTTCTGATCCTCGACGAACCGACCAGCGGTCTCGATCCGAATCAGACTCATGACGTGCGGGATCTGATTCTCAGCCTGGCCAAGACGAAGACGATCCTGCTCTCGACGCATATCTTGCAAGAGGTCAAGGCGGTGTGCACCCGCGTCATTCTGATCCACGAAGGACGGATCGTCCTCGACGGATCGGCAGACGACCTGGACCACGGTGGGCAGGGGATGGAAGTCCGCTTCCGCCAACTGACCGGATCAGGTCGATAAGTTCCCGTGGTCGCGGGGCCTGCATTGTATGAGACGGATGTGACCCCGGAGTCGCCTCAGTCCCATGAATCCCCTGAATCGTCACCTGAGATTTTCTTCGAGGTTTCCCGGCGATGCGAAGTCATGTTGTCCTCGCGATTTTCAAGCGGAACTTCTGGAGCTACTTCTCCGGAATGATCGGCTATCTGTTCATCGTGGCCTTCGTCTTCCTGGGCGCCCTCGGGGCATTCCAGGAGAAGTTCTTCACGAACAATCTGGCGACACTCGATCAACTGAACGAGTGGTTTCCGCTGCTGCTGCTGATCATCGTGCCCGCCATCACAATGGGTGTCTGGTCCGAGGAACGAAAGCTGGGCACGGAAGAGTTGCTCTTCACGCTGCCGGTGACGGACCTCGAAGTCCTGATGGGCAAGTATCTGGCGGTGGTGTCGGTGTACACCGTCGCACTCGTCTTCTCGCTGACTCACGCCATCGTGCTGGTCTGGATCGGCGGCCCCGATTGGTGGCTGCTGTTCGCCAACTACTTCGGATACTGGCTGGCGGGTTGTGCCCTGCTCAGCGCGGGCATGGTCGCCTCGTATCTGACCAACAGTGCCCCGGTCGCATTCGTACTGGCATTCTTGATCTGTGCCATTCCGATCGTCATCGGCCTGGTGCCGATCCCGGCTCCGTTCGACAAGCTGATCGGCAGCGATCAGTTGTTCGACCAGATGAGTCTGCCGCGTCAATTCGCTCCGTTTGGAATCGGACTGATCGAAGGCCGAAACGTGCTGTACTTCGTGTCGTTCGCGTTCTTCATGCTGTACTTCAATCTCGTCCTGATCGGCGAACGGCATTGGAAGGGGGGCGTCCGGGGAGCCGACATGAGCTGGCAGTACGCGGTGCGAGCGCTCTCTCTGGCGGCGATCCTGATCAGCGTCAACGTACTGTTGGCGGGAGTCAGCCCGACGTTCGACATGACCTCCGAACGGGTCTTCACCGTCACCCCGACGACCAGATCCCTGTTGGGCAAACTCAGCGACAAACGCCCCGTCACGATTCAGGCGTTCGTGAGCAAGGAAGTTCCCCGCGATTACGCGCCCGTCAAGACACTGCTGCTCGGCCTGCTGGCTCAGTACGAACAGTCCAGCCATCACAACATCACCGTCCGGATCGTGCAGGTTGACCCCGCCAGCGAACAGGCCGACGAAGCCAAGAAGTTCGGCATCGAGGGCCGCAAGGTCCAGTCCGAGCGAGCCGGTCGATCGCAGGTCGATGAGGTTTATCTCGGCGCGGTCATCAACTGCGGTGCCAACGAAGTCGTGATTCCGTTCTTCGATGTGGGCTTGCCATTGGAGTATGAGCTGACCCGCTCGGTGAACACCGTCGCCGCCGAGAAACGTCGCAAGGTGGGCATCCTCGAAACGGACGCCAAGCTGAACGGCGGATTCGACATGCAGTCGTTCCGCAGTTCGCCCGAATGGCGGATCGTCACCGAACTGAAGAAGCAGTACGAAGTCGAGACCGTCTCTCCCGCCGGTCCGATCGACGAGTCGAAGTACGACGTGGTGTTGGCCGTGCTGCCGTCTTCGCTCGGTCCGAATGAGATGAACAACTTCGTCGATTACGTCAAGAAGGGAAAGCCGGTCCTGATCTTCGACGACCCGCTTCCGGCGACGAATCCGCAACTGGCCCCGAGTCAGCCGAAGCCGCGCGCCGGCGGCAACCCGATGATGCAGATGGGTCAACCCCCCGAACAGAAGGCCGAGGGCGGCAAGGCGACGTCGCTCGTCAATGCCCTCGGCATTCAATGGATCTACGACCAGATCGTCTTCGATTACACGGCCCTCTCGCTGCACCCCGAGTACTCCGAACTGCTGCGTCCCGAGATCGTGGCGATCACTCCCAAGAGCGGTCTCCAAAAAGCCTTCAATCCGGACAGCGACGTCACCAGTGGCTTGCAGGAGATGTTCTTGTTCTTCTCGGGAACCATCCGGCCGCGCGAGGGGAGCAAGCTGGAATTCAAACCGTTGCTGCGGACGGGCAAGAAGTCCGGACTGCTCGATTGGAAGGATCTGGTGAAGAACAGCTTCATGGGGATTCAGATCGACGACGATCCCCTGCGAATCATCGGTGATGACGCGCACGTCATCGCCGCCGAAATCGTCTCACCCAAGGACGCGCAGGGTGACAAGATCAACGTCATCTACGTCGCCGACGCCGACATTATCTCGGACTGGTTCTTCTTCGTGCGCGAACGAAAGCAGTTCAAGCTCAATCTGGACAACGTGACGTTTGTCCTCAACGCCGTCGATTATCTCGCCGGCGACAAGAATTACATCGAACTGCGGAAGCGCCGGCCGAAGCATCGCACGCTGACGAAGGTCGAAGAACAGACGTCCAAGTTCATCGAGCACGTGAACAAGGAACAACAGAAGGCGACGGACGAGGCGAAAAAGGCGCTGGATGAGGCCAAGAAGCGGTTCGCCGAGAAGGTCGACAAGATCAAGAAGGACGAGACGCTGGATGATTCGACGCGCATCGTGCAATTGCAAATCGCGCAGGCGGAAGAGCAGCGCAAGGTGGCCGTGGAGGAAGCCTCCATCAACCAGAACAAAGAGAAGAGCATCGAGCAGAGCAAGATCGCTTCCGACCGCAGTGTGCGGGCGGTCGAACGGAGCTATTACGCCGCCGCGCTGCTTTTCCCACCGATCCCCGCGATCATTCTGGGAATCCTCTTCTGGATGCGACGGTTGAACTCTGAATACAAGGACATCGCCGCCTCGCGCCGGGCTCCTTTGCGCCGGTGACAGCCTGCCGAAGAACAGCGGGCCGGCGTCCAGCGTGCCCGCCCACTCCAGTTGAAAAACGGGCCAGCCAGAGGCTTGCCCGACGTGTTGAATGGACCGATTCCGAACACTGACTCCTCTCCCAGAAGCTTGGCTATGAACGAATCCCAGCGCACTCTCGCCTTTGTGATTGTGGCCGTTGTCTCCGTGGTCGCCGCGCGATTCGCGGGACCGTCGGGGCCGAAGACGTCGACCGTGATCACGGATGTCGGCAGCGTCTTCTACCCGGACTTCAAAGACGCCGACGCCGCCAAGTCCCTGCAGGTCACGAACTACAACCCCGAAACCGCCGAAGTCCGGCCGTTCAGCGTGGTGCAGGGAAAGGATGGAATGTGGCGGATTCCGACGCGGCACAACTACCCGGCCGACGGCAAGGATCGTCTCGCGAAGACAGCCACCTCCGTCATCGGCATCAAACGCGAGACGTTTGCCGGTCGTCGCGAGAACGAACACGCCGAGTTCGGGGTAATCGATCCGCAGGGCGACAAGACCAGTGATCTGAAGGGGATTGGAAACCGCATCACGCTCAAGGGAGCCGATGACAAGGTGCTGGCCGACTACATCATTGGCAAAGAAGTGAAGGGTCGCCAGGGCTACTTCTACATTCGACGTCCGGATGAGATGGCCACGTACATCGCGAAACTCGACATTCAAATCTCGACCAAGTTCACCGACTGGATCGAACCCGACCTGCTCAAAATCGAAGGGACGCGATTGAACGAGATCGTGATCGACACCACGTCGGTCGATCCGGGCAAGCAAGCCATTGTCGAGGGCGAGTCGAGCAAACTGACTCGCAAGAACTCGACCGATCCGTGGAAGATGGACGGTCTGGACGAGGCGGCCGAAGAAATCAATCAGGAGGAGATTCGCAAACTCGTCACCGCGCTCGACGATCTCAAAATTGTCGGCGTGCGACAGAAGCCTTCCAAGCTGATGCAGGGCCTGCGCGAAGGGGAGCTGAAACTCGACCAGTCCACTGTGATCGATCTGGACTTGAAGGGCTTCTTCCTGGTGCGGTCACAAAAGGGGGGCGGTTATCGCCTGGTTCCCAAGGAGGGCAAGGTCATCGCCGTCACAGACCAGGGTGTCGCGTATGACCTCAGCTTCGGTGAGGTCTTCAGCGGGAACGAGCAGGAGGTCGAAGTCGGCTTCGCGGCGAAGGAGGGCGACGCGGCGAAGAAGCCCGAGGACGCCGCCAAGGATGACGAGAAGAATCCCGATTCGACGAAGTCGCTCCAAAAGAGCCGCTATCTGTTCGTGATGGTCCACTTTGACGAGACGGGGCTCGGTCCGAAACCCGAAGCCCCCGTGAAACCCGAGCCACCCGGCGATACTCCAGCGGCGGACGCCGCGTCTGACGATCCCGCCGATGCAGGCGCTCCGGTGAACACCGCCGAAGACCCGAAGAAGGTTTACGAAGCGGCACTCGCCAAATTCGAATTTGATCAAAAGAAGCACGAGTCGGACGTGAAGACGTACAGTCAGAAGATCAAGGATGGCGAGAAACTGGTCAAGGAGTTGAACACCCGCTTCTCCGACTGGTACTACGTGGTGTCGGGTGAGAGCTTCGAGAACCTGCGGCAGGGAAAGAAAACGCTGGTCAAGCCCAAGCTCGCGACGGACAAACCGGCCAATGCCGCCGGTGATCCGCCAGTGACCCTTCCTCCCGGTAACTGATGGGTGCGAGGAAAAGGCAGCGGTAAGGCTTCACTTCGTGCGGCCGACACTCGTTTGTTCAACGCTTCGATACTGAAGATCCTGTGATTCATGGCAGCCCGCCTCGGTGTGAACACCGGCGGGCTTTTTCGTTGGGTGGCACCAAGTCGATCTGACCAATTGGGAGAACTGAAACAGAAACGCATCCCCGCGGGCCGATAAGAAAGTCGGCTCGCGGCTTATTGCATCGCATTGCGAAAGGGATGTCGTCATGGATCGTCGTCGTTTCTGTCTGGAATTGCTCGGTACGGGTGCCGCGTTGGAGGGGCTGGCACGATTCGCCGCGGCGGCTCCGCCACCGACCGGGCCAGCGGTGCAGAAGATTCGCTGGAATCACAGCCTCAAAGCGGCACACAAAATCGCCATCGAGCAGGACAAGCCGCTGTTGATCGTGTTCGGAGCGAGTTGGTGTACCTACTGCCACAAGCTCGAACGTGAGACGCTCGGCGACAAGCGGATCACGGCCGCCGTCGAGCGTGACTTCATTCCGGTTCACCTCGATTTCGACCGCGACGCGAAAGTCGCGAAAATCCTCGAAGTCGAGCGGTTGCCCTGCACGGTGATCCTCAGCCCGCAAGCCGATCTGCTCCTGAAGCACGAGGGCTACGTGGAATACAAGGAGTACCAGCAGGCACTGCAATCGGCCTTGGAAAAACGGGCCGAAATTCAGCCGGTTCAGAACACCGACGCGACGCGCTGACGGAGGGAGGAAAGACGAGGGATGAACGATGGCGGATGAGGAGCAAACGCTTCCGACTCTGATCCTTCATCGCTCGTCCTTCCTCCTTTGGTCTGAGGCGTCTGTTGCAGAAAACCGGTGCAGACGCCATAGTCTGGCCCTGTCTGGCGACTGGTCTGGCGTGGTGTTACGCGGCCGGTTCGCGCTAGCGCCGACTCCTCGTGGACCACCGAACGTTCATGGCAAAACAACCGCCTTCCTCCGGGTCTCCCAAGAACAAAGACGACGATTCGTGGGACAAACTTTCCGCCGATTTGCTGGGCGTTCAATTCGGATGGCCGGACGACGACTTCGATCTCCCCGATGAAGAGGTTCCTTCCGCAAATCCCGTTGCGGAGGCAACGCCCGCGCCGGTGGCCGCGTCTGAGTCGAAGCCGGTGGTCGTTCAGCAGCCAGCCGAACCGGATCTGTCATTCTCCGAGGACGATGAGGACGACGTTGAAGTCGAAACCGATGCCGGAGCGGAAATCGAGTCGGTTGCCGCCGAGGAAGCATCCACCGACGAACGTGAACCCAACGAGCCCGACATCTGGGATCAACTCGAAAGCTGGAACTGGGAGGAGCCGGCCAAGCTCGCCCCCCGATCGCACAGCGATTCGCCGTCGGGACGCGGGGGCGATCGACCGGGCCGACGTGGTTCGGGTGGTCCACCGCGCGATCGCGATGGCGGTCGAGATCGGTCTCGCGGCCGTGACGAAGAACGACCCCGCCCGCCACGCGATGCCGCAGCTCCCACAGCCGCGGCTCCCCCCACCGAGCCGCCCCCGCGCGAGAGGCCGCCGCGCCGAGAAGAGGCTCCGCGTCGGGAGGATCGTCCGCGTCGCAGTGAGTCTCGCGACGAGACGCCACGCTCTGAGCAGCGACCCGCGCGGCAAGCCGAGTCGACCGATCAGCGTCCTCCGCGCTCGACACCTCCGCGGCCAACGGCGTCCGCAACGCCCGACGACGGCTTTGCTGCGGGCTTGGATGACGAACCGAAGCCGCGTCACCGTCCGCCCGCTCCGCCTGCGGCCGCTCCACCCGTGCGAAAGCCCGCACCCGCGCCCACGCGTGCCAGCGAAGACGACGACTTCGCCATGGACCTGTTTCAAGAGTTGGCCAGAGACGCCGATGAGGCTGGTCCGGAAACGACTGGAACTGCCGGGGAATCTGGTGGTGAGTCGAGCAACGAAGATCGCCCGCGCCGACGCCGACGCCGACGTCGTGGTGGACGTGGTCGCCAACCCGAAACCGTCGCCGGCCAGTCGGACACAGAGGACGGTCCCGACTCCGAAGACCGCGACGAGGATGATCTGCTCGCGTTCGCGAACGAGGACGATTCGTCCGCCGGTGACACTGAAGAGGAAGATGACGAAGCATCCGCGGCGCGTCCCGAGGGAACTGACGAAGAAGGTGGCGAACAACGTCGGCCTCGACGACGGCGACGACGCGGACGCAAACGGCCGGATGAACGACCGGCCGAAGGCGCGGCGGTTGCAGCCGACAACCGATCCGAAAGCGAAGAGGATGAAGACGAAGACGACGACGACGAGGTCCGCGACGCACCCAAGGCCCGCTCAGAACGAGTCGAAGAAGAGCCGCTCGCGCCGGTGAACTACGAGGGCATCCCGACCTGGGAGGAGGCGATCTCGTATCTCATTCGGACCCGCGGCCCCGAACCACGCGGACGCGGCAACAGTGGCTCGCGCGGACGCGGCGGTCCTCCTCATCGACGATAGCCCGATGACAAACATCACGCCCGCCGAGCAATGTCACCGCGTGGAGTCGCCGCGCCACGCCGACAAAACGTGCCGGCTGGTGACGCTCGGCTGCAAGGTCAACCAGTACGAAACGCAACTCGTGCTGGAGGCCCTCGAACGCAACGGCTTTCGTGAGGCCACCGACGACGAGCAGGCCGACCTGTGCGTCGTCAACACCTGCACGGTCACGTCGAACGGCGACTCGCGCTCGCGGCAGGTGATTCGTCAACTGGCGAAGCACAACCCCGGTACCCGCACGCTGGTCATGGGCTGTTACGCCACGCGCGACCCCGGCGCCGTCGCCGTCCTGCCCGCGGTGTTCGAGGTGGTGACCGACAAGCGCGAGCTGCCCGACATCCTCGCCCGGCACGGCATTGTCGACATGCCGACGGGCATCAGCCGGTTTGAAGGCCGCAAGCGAGCCTATGTCAAAGTACAGGACGGCTGCATTTTGAAGTGCTCGTACTGCATCATCCCCCAGGTCAGGCCCGGCCTGCGCAGCCGCCCGCCCGAGGACATCGAAGCGGAAGTCCGGCGGCTGATCGACAACGGTTATCGCGAGATCATCCTGACGGGCATTCACGTCGGGCATTACGGCGTCGAGACGACGCGCGGCCGCTCCGGGTTGCCACCGTTCCGGCTGTCGCATCTGTTCCGCAGGCTGGATCGCATTCCGGGGCCGTGGCGGATGAGGCTGTCGAGCATCGAAGCGGCCGAGATTGACGACGACTTCATTTCCGCCGCCGCCGATTGCGAGCACCTTTGTCCGCAGTTCCACCCCGCCCTGCAAAGTGGCTCGAACGCGGTGCTGCACCGGATGCGCCGGCGATACACGATCGAACGGTTTCTCGAAAAGATCGATCGCCTGCGCGAATGCCTCGACCTCCCCGCCTTCACCACGGACGTGATCGTCGGCTTTCCGGGCGAGTCCGACGACGAGTTCGAGCAGACTCTGGCGGCCTGCCGTCGCGCGGGCTTCATGAAAATTCACATCTTCCCCTTCAGCCCCCGGCGCGGCACACCCGCCGCCACGCTGCCCGACCAGATTCACGGAACGATTCGCGAGGAACGAATGCGGATTCTGGAACGACTGGAACGCGACCTTGCCCGTCAGTACTATGCGTCGTTGATTGGACGCGGGGTGGAGGTGCTGGTGGAGGGCCAAACCACCGCCCGCGCGGGCTGGGTCCACGGAACCGACAGACGCTATGTGCCTGTCGAAATTCCCGGGGGATCCGGCGATGTGGGCCGGATGATCTCGGGACGGGGTCTGCGGGCCACGCGGGACTGTCTGGAAGCCGAACGGGAGATTGCCGATGGCTGCACTCAGTGAGTTCAAGCCGGCCTACTTCACGATCGACGATCGCGGCGCGGTTGTCGTCGCTCACATTGCCAGGGCGGGCCTGTCCGAAGAGGACAACATCGAACAACTCGGTCAGGAACTGTCGATGCTGGTCGATCAATTCGGCTGCCGGCGGCTGGCCGTCAATTTTGAGATCGTCACGCTGATCACCAGCGCCGCGCTCGGCAAGTTCATCGCCCTGCATCGCAACCTGCACCGGCGCGAAGGCCGGCTCGTCCTGTGCGGCATCGCGGACATGGTGCGGGACGTGCTCGAAACCACGCGACTGAACGAATACTTCACGGTGACAGACACCGTCGACGGCGCCGTGAAGTCGTTGTGTGAGGAAGCCGGCGGCGACTCGGCCAAGAGTGCCGGATAGGCTGGCCGCCCGGCCGTCACCAAACCGAGCGACGCTGTCGCTGTAAAGGACTCGTCGTGGGGAGTGAGTTAATTGTCATTGAAGGGATCGACGGATCGGGCAAGGGGACTCAGGCCGCCCGTCTGGTCGATCACCTGCGCGCGACGGGCCGCCGTTGCGAACTGCTCAGTTTCCCGCGCTATCGCGACACCCGGTTCGGCGCCAAGATCGGCGACTTTCTGAACGGACGGTTCGGGCAACTCGATCAGGTCAGCCCGTTTCTCGTCTCCCTGCTCTTCGCGGGAGACCGGTTCGAATCGAAGCAGATCCTCACGCGAGCCCTGGCCGAGAACGACGTCGTCATCTGCGACCGATACGTCGCGTCGAACATCGCCCATCAAGCCGCCAAGCTTAATGGCGCGGAGCGAGACGAGTTGATCGAGTGGGTCCGCTACGTCGAGCATTCGCTGTACGAACTGCCTCATCCCCAGCGCACGGTGTTTCTCGATCTGCCCGTGGCACACGCCACGCGGCTGATCGCGCTGAAGGCGCAGCGGTCCTACACCGACCGGGCCGCCGATTTGCAGGAGGCCGATGCGGCGTACCTTCAGCGAGTTCACGACCTTTACGCGCGGCTGGCCGCAACGGAACCGAACTGGCTGCGGATCGACTGCCTCGACCACGGCGAACTCAAGTCGATGGACCGGATCGCCGCCGAAGTCTGGCAGGCGGTGACTCGAACGAATGGGGTCTGACCATGTCGACATTCGACGAGTTGGTGGCCTCGCGCAAGGCGTGGCTCGGCGAGGTGCTTCAGCCGTGGTGCCGCAGCGCCCCGCTCGCCGCGCTGCGACAGGCCGAGCTGGAATGGAACGACATCGCCGGAAAGGTCGCTCCCGAAAAAACGCTCTGGCCGTGGGCGTGGTCGCGCTTCCCGGATCTCGTCCACGAGTCGCTCGGCATCGAAGAGACCGCCGAAGTCGAAATCACGTTGCACGATGGCCGCACCCTGAGCGGCTTCCCCGATTCGCGGGCCAGCCAACAGGGGAAGCTGGTCCTGTGGGGAACCGACGAAACGTCCGGAGAGCCGCGCGAACTCGGACCGTTCTCCATCGAACAGATCGCATCAGTAAAACGACTCACGTAGCGGCATGCGTGTCGCTCGGCACTATCCCGCATTATTCATGATCTCTCGCGGAACGGTCGCGACCTGCATGTAGCTGAGTTCGCAAGAACTCAACCAACTCATGATCGCGACCTGAGTTCTTGCGAACTCAGCTACCGCCCCACGAATAATTCGGGGACTACTGCGGCACCTGCACCTTGATGCGTGAGCCGATCGGAATCTTGGGCCACAGCTTGCCGGCCGGTTCGATCCGGACGGCCACCTGCGAGTCGTTCGATCGTTCGGAGCCGCTCTCTGACGACGCCAGAGGCGGGATCGCGGCGACCAGTCCGATTCGTTTGTACCCGGCCGGGAAGATCAGCGTCAGCTTGGTCCCCGGCAGCAGACGGGCCACCGCCGACGACGGGATCAGCACGGTCAGGTGCCGGCGATCATCGTCGAAGAGTTCGAGAATCGTGCTGCCCGGCTCGACGAGATCGCCCGCCTCACGGTGAACCGCGCCGATCACACCGTGCGACGGACTGACAATCGTCAACGAATCGCGCTGTTGTTCGAGTGAACTCAGTTCCTCACGAACTCGTGTCAGCTTCGTCTCGGCCAGTTCGACTCCCGCCGACAACCGGATCTTGCCCGGCAGTTCCTCGCCCAGCTTCCTGAGCCGTTCGAGTTGCTGCTCGCACAACGTCAACTGCGCGGCGAGAGACTCCGCCGCACCGGCCGCCGCGTCCTCCTTGAGCAGCGCCTGCAACCGCCGCTCGTCCATCACGTGCGTGTTGAGGATGATCGAGCGAAACGGCGATGCCGCCTCGACCAGCGACGGCCCCGTGTCCAGATCGGCGTTGCGGCTGGTCAGGTGCTCCTGCCACGCGAGCTGTTCCACCTGCCTACTGAGTTTCTCCTGAGTCATCGCCGCCGCCTTGAGCTGCGTTTGAAACGCCTCGCTCTGCAACTCGCGTCGTCGCCATTCGAGTTCGACTTCCGCTGTGGCTTTGACCCGCTGCACGTCCGCTTCGAGTTCAACCAGTTCGCGCTTCTTCGCGACGATCTGTCCCGTCAGCCGATCGTCCGCCAGTTCGAACAGCTTCTCACCGGGAACGACGCGCTGACCGGCCGCCACGCTCAGCGAGGCGATCCGCGCACCGCGACCCGCCGCGACCGAGGTCGTGCGCGCCTGAAGCTGTCCGGCATACGAGGTGGCTCCGCGAATTTCGAGCCACGTCGCCACACCGATTCCGGCCGCCAGTGCCGCCAGACACAGGATCGCCATCCGTCGCGAGGACGCCGGCCGCGTGAGGCCGTTCGCACAAACACTAGAATCGGTCGAGTTCATGAGGCATCCGTTGACCATCGCCGAGCGGTGAGCCATCCGGGTTGCTCACCGTCACCAATCGATGCGTTCCGTGCGTCGCAGCCATCGAGACTGCTTCCATCGAATCGGCTGATCGGGTGCGAGTTGTTCGGACAGAGTTCACTCGGCCCACCAAGAACTGGCGAACCAACGGTCACAGCCCGCACGCCGGGAAGAGTCACGCGCGAGGACGACCATGTCGGGTCGTCGGCCTGATCCAACGGCGGGTTCTGCCGGTGATGAGCAACGTCGTACGGGTGTCGTCGCGATCGTACGGGTGTCGTCGCGATCGTACGGGTGTCGTCGCGA
>JANODP010000283.1:0-9344 GCA_031412755.1 Schlesneria sp.
GGCTGCGAATTTGATTTTAAATACCGGCCACAATAATGGTTTCTACTAATTTAAGAATCCCAGCATTGTTCGCCTGGTGCCTTTCTTGCCATTTCGTTTTGTTTCCTTTTTGCCAATTCGTCGTCTCCTTCAATTCGTCGAACCCTTGATCATTTCCCCGGCCGCTTCTGACCGTCGATGAACGCGGCGACGTCCCAGGCCTCCTGATCGGTCAGCAGGCCGCCTGAACCCAACGGCATGTTGGACTTGGCGAACGCGGCGAGCGTCGCGGGGGTGGCCATCCCCGCGCTGGCGTTGAACGAGTGGCGGCCCCACAGCGCGGGGCGGTAATACGTGTCGCTTTCGTAGCGGCCCTGTCCGTCGAGGCCGTGACAGAACGAGCACTTCTGCAGGAAGATTTCGTGGCCGCGGCCGGAATCGCCGACCAACGTCGCGATCTTCGGGAAGCCGTTGGCGGGTGGACCGGTGCGGGTCGCCTGATACTGTTCGTCGAGCCACTGCATGTAGGTGATCAGGGCGTTCATGTTCGGATCGTCGTTGCAGGTGTTTGGCGGAGTGGTGGAACAGAGCGGCTGGCCGTTCTCGCTGCGCTCGAAGCATTGGTTGATGCGGTTTTGCAGGTTGTTGGTGGCGGGATACTGGTACTTGTCGAGCATGCCGACCCACCAGGCGGCGGCGGGGTTGCCGCCGGCGTTCAGGTGGCAACTGGCACAGTGCAGTTTCGACCCCACGAACTGCGGCAACACTTCGTAGGTCTGTTCGGCGATCGCGAATCCGCGCAGGACGCTGTTCCAATTCTGGTTGTCCCAACCGGTCACCGGTTGCTTCGGAGGCGGAATGACCTGCGTGTTCGGCGGCGCGGGCAGGGCGTTGTTCAGCGTGAAGCTGAAGTCGGACGACACGAACCGGTCGGTTCTCACCGTGCGGGCCATCGCATGGCAGCCCATGCACGACGACGTGTCCTGCGCGAACGTCTCCATCGTGGTGTTGCCGAGAAATGTCGGCCTCACGCGGAAGACGGTGTCGGGAGTCGTGCGAGGATCGCCCTGCGGCCGAACCGGCCACTGGGTGTTGATCAGCTCGTAGTGTTGGAACACCGACTTCCGCTCGGCGAGCGCCCGCTGCATCGCGCGGTTCATCTCGCGCACGTTGTCCACCGACCGGTTCGGGTCGGCACAGTCCGGGTCGGCCGACGGAATGGGGATCACGCGCGTCACCTGATTGGGGGTTCCCGGCGTCGTCTGTCTGTTCGGCGGACAATCCCGGCAGTACGGATTGTGAAATGACGGGTGGCCTCCCGCGGTGCCGGTGACGTTGTCCACCTGCTCGAACGTCGACCAGATCCACTGCGGCGCGGCGGGTGTCTTCTGCATGATGTGCAGGCCGACGAGTCCCATCCGCCGCGTCCGACCGTTCGTGGGCTGCTGCTGCACGAGGTCGCAGACGCAGGCTTCGGTGGTGAAGAATCGCGCTTCGTCAGCGGGCTCCACTTCACGCCAACTCGCCTTGATCAGCATCGAGCCGTCGGGAAAGGAGACGGAGTCGGCCTGCGCCTGTTTGGTCCCGTTGTACAGGCCGCGCTGGCGGATGAAATCGAAGAGCACCTTGTTCATGCGAATCTCGTAGCGCACGAGACGCCCGCGCTGATCGGTCAGCGTGGACGGCAGCGTGGCATTGGCCTTCACCGCCTGCGTCACTTCGTCCAGGACGTCATCCACCTTCTGCCGCCGCGCGAGCAGCTTCGAGCCGTTGCAGCCGGCGGGCAGTTTCTGCGGCGCGTTCCATTCGGGCGGTTCGACGCCGCCGGGGAGATAGACTTCGTAGCTTTCCTTCCACGTTTCCCACACGCGCGGGCCGGGATCGCCGATCGCTTTCGCGTGGTCCGGCTCGCCACGATGCCCGGACCGCGCGGGCCAGTTGAGGGCCATGAATTCCTGCCACGAAAAGATATCCGAGGCCCGCTGCACGACATTCAGGTTCTTCTGCCGCAACTCTCCTTCGACGTCCCTGGGCAGGTAGCAACTGATTTGCGGGTCGGCCAGTGTGGCGTCGCAGACTTTGGGCAGCTTGACCGCCGCCGAGGGATCCCAGCATTTGTCCTGCTTCGCGGACGCCGCGACTTCCTCGGCTTCGACGCTCCGATCCGGCGAACTTCGAGCCGCCCAAACCGCCAGGGAAACGCCCGCGAGCACCGCGAATAAACCTGCCATCTGCCTGTTCATTGGAGTTCTCCATCAAAAAGTCATCGAGGAGTTCATGAGTCGCGCGTTGATTGTGGCCTGGTTGATTTATCTCTGCCACATTCGCGAACCGTATCGGAAAGACAGCAGTTTCTTCAATCGAGGCTGCAGCGCAATAATGGTGACTGTCGACGAGCAGGGTTCCGTTTTGATTCGACCACTTGCGGCTCGGACTCGTCATCGTCCGAAGCGTCACATGTGACTGTGATGCTCGTGCTCGTGCTCGTGCAACTTGGCCGCCGCCTGTTGCCGCGCGGCGGCGAGCAGATCGAGTTCGGCTTCCAGTTGATGGCGTTGCAGTTCGACGGCCTCGTCGAATTTCTGGAGGACATTCAGCGCCTTGTCCTTGGAAGTGACGAGGCCGATCACGAGGTATTGAGTCAGCGCCAAGCCGTAGCAGGCCCAGCCAATCTCATCGTGGTAGATGACCGCCAGAATCGCGAAGACGGGCGACGTACGGTTCAGGAGCTGACAGATCAGACCCTTGAAGAATTTGGGGACGTATCGGATCAGGCTCCAGATCACCCGGCCCTTCTCGATCTTGGGCGGTTGCGGGCCGGGGTAGATCAACGCGAACAGCGATTGATCCGGCATCCCTTCGATCACGCCGATGGCGAGCAGCAACCGACCCGCCATGAACAACAGTGCCCGCTCGTCGCGAACCTCCTGGCTCACCCAGCCGAAGACCAGCGATTCCATGTTGGCCGTGGCCAGCAGCAACAGCAGCGCCCCGCGAAACCACTGTTCCAGGTCTTTCTCCAACTCCTCGTCGATCTCCTGCACCTTGACGACCCGACGCACGAACAGGCGGAAGATCGGAATGGCGACGAAACCGAGAAACAGCCGGATGACCGGCTTCAACAGCGGAGCCAGCAATCGCGTCGGGAGCAGGAAGTTCATCAGATCGATCATGTCGGTCCCTCAACGTCGCCAGTCGATGCGGTTGAAGAGAACCAGCAACTTCCCACCGCGGGAGCGGTTCAGTTGCTGGACATGGGCGATGCGGCCTCGCAAGTGGGCCATGAAGTCGTCCGCATCGGTTCGGTTCTGAGTCGACGGTCCGAACCGAACGCAGTTGGTGAGCGTGGCCTTCAGCCGATCGTAGTGTTCGCGCGCGACGTTGGGTTTGGCGTTGACGACGACTCCCGCGATCGACTGCCGCTGGTGCGCGCGCAGCACGCGGCGCTTGGCCGAGTTTGCGCGAAACCGTTCGCGGCGGATGATCTGCTGGACAAGCGGGATCAACACCCGCAAGCCGCCCGCCAGTTCCTGGGGCCCCGAGATCGCCAGGTCGTCGGCGTAACGGGTGTACGTCGCGCCATACGACTTCGACAACCCGGCCAGTCGCAGGTCGAGGCGGTACGCCGACAGATTGGCCAGCGCGGGTGAGGTGGGTGCCCCCTGCGGCAGATGGCGTCGCAGATAGGGCTCGAAGGCGTACGGGTCGCGGTCCGGGAAGGCCATGTTGCCGGGAATGGCCGACGTGGTGAGCAGCCCCAGCCAGATCGACGCCTCGCGCGAATAGCCGAGCGCGCGAAAGAGGGCCACGATGCGCGAGAAGCCGACGGTCGCGTAGAAGTTCGACAGGTCGAACTTGACCAGCGTCGCGTGTCCGACGTGCGGCTGGGCGTTCGTCAGGATCGACCGTCCCGGCACGAAGCCGTGTGCCGCCGGGTGCGTCGGCACGCGATCGAGAATCTCGCGCAGAATCTTGACCTGGGCCAGTTTCAGCGTCTGCTTGGGCGACTCGATCAGCCGCCAGCCGCCCGACCTCTTCTTCAGCCAGCGGAAGTGATAGTGAGCCTGCTCGACACTCGCGGGCCGTCCGGCCGAGAACCGATGCACCAGCCACGCGACTTTCTTGAGCGGCACACCCAGCCAGTCGGCCAGTTGTTCGGGAGTGCGGAACACGGGCAGACCGCGCTGCTGCAAACGGGCCTCGTCGCCGTCCTGGCTCAGGTCGAGATGCCGTCCGGTGCCCGAGCCGAATCGCGCGTACTTGTACGGAACCGTGCCGGTGACTTCGACGAACGTCGCGCGAGATCGGCGGGCATCGTGCCGCGTCTTGTCGCGCCGCGTCGGGGTGAGTCGGGGTCGGGGGAGCGGCTCCTTCGGCGGGCGACTCCGTCGGTGCGGTGGTGCTTCGAGAGTGGCCGTTCGCGTCAGGGGCCGGTCGACAGCAGCCTGTTTCAACGGCGGTGCGGGGTCATCCCACGAATCGCGCGGGTCGGCACTCCAACCGAGCCAGCGGAACAACCACGCAAAGAACCCCATGAAGTGACGTCCCGGGACACGCGGTGAACTCAATCCAATCCACGGAGTCTCGCGCCCCGCGAGGTCCGGCTCCAAGCCAACTCATTCCAGCCACGCCACACAAAAATGCCGGCCGGTGGGCCGCACAACCGATCCCGTAGCGAATTGTCGGTGTGGTGAGGTCCACCACACCGACAATTCACACCACGAATCTCGAACAACACGGCGACCGCGGGGTAACCCCGCAGCATTCGACACGTCCCTACAGGGACGCGCGAATCGAGCTTGTGCGACCCACAGGCCAGCGGGCGACATGGTAGCCGCTGACCGGGAAGCACGAAATCCCAAGCTCGAAATCTGAAACAAATCTCAACGGTCCGAAGTGGAAATCCGAAACGTCCGGGTTGTCGTCATCGGAGTTTGGCATTTGAGATTGGAAATTCGTTTTGGATTTTGTGCTTGAGGCTGGGAGTTTTCTTTGTCGCTTCAACCGTACTCCCCGGCGAGATACAGTCCGCTGCAAGATGTGAACTGTCTTGCGGAGAAGTCCCCTCCATGTTTGGTCTCGATCCCACGCCGTTCGATGTGCGCCTGGTGGCGTTTCGAATTCCGATCCGCATCCACCCGTCTTTCTGGCTCGTCAGCGTGCTGCTCGGATGGGAGCCGGAGCATCTGGACTATGTCTTTCTGTGGGTGATGTGTCTGTTTGTGTCGATCGTCGTCCACGAACTCGGTCACGCGCTGGTGGCCGAGGCGCTGGGCTGGCCGGCGGAAATCGTGCTGTATTTTGGCGGAGGCCTGACGTTTTCGCAGCGTCATTCGCGGCGCACGCCCTGGCGCGAAATGGCCGTCGCGCTCGCCGGACCGTTTGCCGGCTTCGGCCTGTTCGCGCTGGTTGTCGTCGTTGAGTACTTCCTCTTGCCGCCGCGCATGTTGGCGGCCTATCCGTACCTGCGTTTTGCCCTAGCCCAACTGGTGTGGATCAATCTCTATTGGGGACTGGTCAACCTGCTGCCGGTGTTGCCGCTCGATGGCGGAAATGTCTGCCGGTCGCTGCTCGAACTGTGTCGAGTCCGCGATCCGCAACGGCTCGCGTGTCAGATCAGCGTCCCTGTGGCCGGGGCGATGGCGGCGTTCTTCTTCTCGATCGACGCGCGGTTTGCCGGAATCATGTTCGCGCTGTTCTGTATCCAGAACATCGCGTCGTTGCAGCAGCCGAACAGGTCACCGTGGTGAGGCAGTCCGACGTGGATCGCTCCTCATCCCGGCCCTTTCCCAGAGGGGCGAGGGAGAAAGAGTCTGCATCAGAACCCGAGACCTTCGCCGTTCAGAGCGGCGGTGCCGACGGTGCCGTCTTTGATTTCGAACATGGTCGGGAAGAGCTTGTTCCACGGCTTGTTGGCGGCCGGACAGTACTGGCGCGCGTTTCCTTCAATGGCCGCGACGGTTGGAATGCGAGCCGCCAGGCTGGCCGAGTGCAGGAACGAGTAACCCGGACACGACAGATCCTGCACGCAGAGGAACAGGCCAAACTTTTGAGCCGCCGCACCCAACAGCAGGGACTCGGTGTGTCCCTTGCAGGCCTTGATCGCGACGCCCGAATAACCCATCTCGCGCGCCAGCAGCAGCGAATCGTAATCGGTCAGTGATTCATCGATCACGACCGGCTTGAGCTTCGCCGCCTCGTGCATCTTGTGCTCGGGATGAGCCTTCAGATCGCGGTTCGTCGGCTGTTCGATGTACTGCACGCGGTTGTAGGCGGACGCCGACTGCGCCTTCACTTTCTTCAGGAAATCGACGACGTACTTGGGATCCGGACACTTCTCGTTGAAATCGAGCGAGTAGACCCAGGTCGCGCAGCCGCGCTTGGCTTGTGCCTCCTCGGCGACGCGATTCACCGCCAGGGTCCGCTCGACATCCCAGTCGAAGTTGTCGCCCGCCAGTTTAATTTTCATATGGGTCAGGCCGTTGAAGGCGATCCATTCCCCGAGCGTGTCCGGCAGACCGTCGCCGATCTTCTTCGTCACGTCGGCATCGGTCAGGGGATCAATCGCTCCGACGAGGTGATACAGCGGCAGCTTTTCTTTTGGTTCGCGCAGCGTGTACTTGTCGAGGAACTCTCCCTTGAAATCGTGGTCGAGGTACTCGGACAGATCGTGCGTCATGAACTTCGACGACAGCGTGTTGTAGCTGTTCAGTCCGTGCAGCCGACCATACGCATCGTGCAGGGCCGCGTCGAACGGACTGGCTGCCACGGCCAGGGCCAGCTTGGGGATCGGCTCGGGCAGCTTGAGCTTGTTCGCCAGCAGCTTGCCCAAATGTTCGTATTCTGCCGACAGATGGTAGGACAGCGCGACGGGATGGCCGTATTCGTTGCACTCATTGGCGAGTTCGATGACCTCCTCGGCGAATTGCTTCATCGCCGATTCGGTTTGATCATCAGAGACCTTGTTGGTCGGCCAGGCCCAGATGTTGCCGACGGGCATGCTGCCGAATCCGCTCGCGTGCTTTTTGCCGTCGCGTGATTCGACCTCCACATCGACATTCATCAGAAACGATTTGGAGATGATGCGTCCGCCGAATTTCAGCGGGGTTCGAAACGTGACGGCTTCAAACGCGCAGACGGCGTTACGGATTCGGATGTCGGTCGCTTTGGTCATTTGTCTCTAATAGGGCTGGAGGCACGGGACGACGAAACGGTCGGCCTGGAATGCGAGGCGATCTTATCGGCGGTTGCCGAAGCGATCAAGAAGGAGTGTGCCCGAATAACGGGAGCACCGCGATTGTGTGAACAATTACGATGGCGTCGAGCCGCTACGATGGCGTCGAGCCGCCCGTTTCGGCCCACGTCGTCCAGACGGAATTGCTGCGCGTCGTCAAATTGCTCAGACATTGCCGGAGCGAACGGCCCTGGGCGAAGACGGTACAGATCGGCCACCCCGCCTTGATGACCGTCCCTGACACGGGCACATCGGCGAGATCCAGACTGTGACGCCGAGGCTCGCAGTGCAGCAGGCGGGTCAAGTCGGGCACCGTGAATGATTGGCGGGCATAGAGAATGGCCTTGGCCACCAAATCGACAGGCTCTTTCGTCAAATCGCCGTCGAACACCGAATCGATCGGCGGATGGAGGCCGCCCTCGGCCAGTGCCGCCAACAGTGATTGCCGTCGGGCGAGTTCGAGAACCTCCACCGACGCCGTGTATCGTGGATTCAGCTCCGTCATCCAGACGTGATTTCGATCGAGCACGAAATCGAGGCCAAACAGCCCGTGCAGGTCGCTCGCGCGGGCCAGCGTTGTTGCCATGCGAGTCACCGTGTGTTGAGACTCCCGCGACAACGAAACGGGGCTGCCCGGTTGATCAACCGGACCGAGCGAGCCGCAGTACGCAAACGGCATCGAGGGGTGAGACGCTTCAAAGTGGATGAGCTGTTGCGTCGCGCCGAGCCATTTCACGTCGCCGTTTCGTGCTCGAAACACCGCCGAATACGAGTTGCCCGCCGCGCGACGCTGGAAGGAGTACGGCTCACCGAACTCGATCGCGGCGGCGTCTCGATTCCAGACTCGGATCGCGCGGCCGCCCGCGCTGGCCAGTGGCTTCTGCAGCCACGTCCCGTCGGCGGGTGGAGGCGACGACTGCGGCAGCACGTCCAGCACGGGAAGCCCGGCGGCGCGCAGAGTATCGGTCCACCAGAACGGATCTCGCACCAAACGCAGTGCGGCGGGTGGCGTTCCCCACAGCGGACCATAAGGAGCCTCGGGCCGCATCATCTGCTCGATGATCTGCGGGTGATTTTCCAGAGCCCCGGTGTAGAACCAGCCGTCTGCCGACACACGTGCGACATCTTCGGAAAGGCTGGTGGGATAGTCTCGCACGGGAACGATCTCGGCCACCTGGCGCGTGTCGAGATCGGCGAACAGGTCGGCACAGACCGGTCGCAGGCCCGCCCGCACCGCCGACCACGCCGCCGCGCGCGTGCTCCCTCCAATGATGAGAACCCTCGCGCCGCGAACAGGTTGCCCAAGAACAGGTCGTCGCGTTTGTTCGATCATCATTCGCGAGGGGCCTCGTTCCGGAAAATCGTCCCACCGCGAACCACCCGCGCCCGCCACCGGCTGTCGCAGGGCACAAACCGGCGTCGTCGGCTGGAATTCTGGAGGGGTGATTGGTATCAATTCCGCCTGTCGAACGGTGGCGGTGTCGAAACGTCATCGTGTGAACCAGTTCTCCGACCGGACTCGCTTCCTCACGTTGAGGGCGAGGGTCGCCAAGTCCCTGTCCAAATTGATGAAGGATTACAGCATGTCGTTCTACGTGGGAGAAGCCCTCGCCGGTGATGGCAATGAGATCGCTCACATCGACCTCCTCATTGGAGACAAGTCCGGTCCCGTTGGCGCGGCGTTCTGCAACGCACTCGCCGATCAGAAGCAGGGTCATAGCAACCTGTTGGCCGTGCTGACCCCGAATCTGGCCGTCAAGCCCGCCACGGTCCTGATCACCAAGGTCACGATCAAGGGAGCCAAGCAGGCCGTCCAGATGTTCGGTCCCGCTCAATACGCCGTCGCCAAGGCCGTGGCCGATTCGGTCGCCGCCGGCGTGATCCCCAAGGACCAGTGCGAGAAACTGGTCATCGTCTGCGGTGTCTTCATCCACTGGGAAGCGGCCGACGACAAGAAGATCGTCGACTACAACTACCAGGCCACGATGATGGCCATCGCCAACGCGATGAAGAACTCACCCAGCGCCGACGAAATGATCGCCAAGAAAGACACCGCCAAGCACCCGTTCTCGGGAGTTTGATGAGACGCTGTTAGCTGTTAGCTGTTAGCTGTCAGCGATTTGCTCTTGGC
>JANODP010000284.1:0-3352 GCA_031412755.1 Schlesneria sp.
GGGGGGTCGTTCCGTCCGCGGTTCCCTCTCTGCTCCACTCCCCCACCTCCCCCTGGGCCCCCCCGCCCCCCGCTCCGAAGGATTCAAGAACCAGGGGACTCACGTCCCCCGCTCCGAAGGCAGGTACCGAAGTGTATTTTGAGGAGGCACCACGATGAGCGACGTTGTCATCAAGGTCCGCGAAAGTGGTCCGCTGCTGGTGAATGGCCCCGTCACGCTGACCGATCACCTCGGCAATAAGTACGACCTTGCGGCGGGAGCTAATATCGCCCTGTGCCGCTGCGGGCAATCCGGCAAGAAGCCGTTCTGCGACGGAACGCACAAGACGTGCGGCTTCGTCGCGACGGAGACTGCTCCACCAATGCCGGCGTCGCCTTGACGGTCTCTAGGATGGGCACTCTTGCCCGTCCGTTTTTCCCAAGAAGCAGGACGGGCAGGAGTGCCCATCCTACGTTCACCAACTTGCTGACTGCTTGAGTCCTCATCGAAAGAACTCGCCCATGACTCGAATCGCGGTTGCCTGTAGTTGCCTGGTTGTTCTGGCCGGTTGGACCCAGCGGGCGCAGGCTCAGCCCCCTTCGGACGAGGCTGCGAAGTCGATCCGCGAGAAGCTGGCCCAACTCAACGCGGCGGTCGAGAAGCTCAAAGCCGGGCGAGACGACGTGCGGCCGGTGGCGGACGTCGAAGTCTTCGCCAAAGCGGCCGATTGGATCTTGCGGCACGACGAGTTCTACAAGCCAGACTATGCGAAGTGGACCATCGACGCCCTCAACATCGGGGCAATACGAGCCGACGGGTTGGCGAAGAGGCAAACTCCGTGGTCAATGCGCGAGGGTTCGACGGTATTGGGCTACTATTCCGAGGTCGATGGCTCGGTGCAGCCCTACGTCGTGACGTTACCCCACAACTACGATCCGAAGTCGAACAAACGCTGGCCGCTGCACCTCGAATTGCACGGGCGTGGCGACACGCTCAACGAGGTGAGCTTCATCCACTCGCACGAGGGGAAGCCGCTGAAGGGGGAACCGGACTACATCCAGCTCGATGCGTTTGGCCGCACGAACAATGCCTACCGCTGGGCGGGGGAGACCGACGTGTTGGAGGCGCTGTCGGCCGTGAAGCGGTCGTTCCGCATCGACGATCGCCGCGTGACGCTGCGCGGGTTCTCGATGGGCGGCGCGGGAGCGTGGCATCTCGGGCTGCACCATCCGTCGCTGTGGTCGTCAGTCGGAGCGGGGGCCGGGTTCTGCGACACGGTCCATCACATCGGCCTCAAGGAACCGCTGTCGCCGCTGCATCGGAAGCTGACCAAGATTTATGACGCCCAGGATTACGCCCTGAATGCCTTCAACGTCCCGACGATTGGCTACGGCGGCGAGTTGGACAAGCAGATCTTCGCGTCGGCGACGATGCACGAGAAGGCGAAGGAAGTGGGAGTCGACATCCCGCGCCTGATCGGCCCGCAGACGGAACACAAGTGGCACCCGGACAGCCTGAAGGAATTCATGGCCTTCCACGCGAAGCACACTCGGGCCGGGCGGCCGCAGTATCCGGCACCGGCGAAGATTCGGTTTGTGACTCACACGCTGAAGTACAACTCGTGCGAGTGGCTGATCGTCGAGGAACAGATCCGCCCGTATGAAGCCTCGCTCGTGGAGGCCAACGTGGACGAGAAGACGGGGGCCCTGGCCATCACCACGAAGAATGTCTCGGTATTGCAAGTCATGCGGGACGTGGCCGACAGCGTCTCGATCGACGGGGGGAAGCCGCTGCCACTGAATTCGGCGGCGGGCAGCCTGCTTCCCGGCGTCTACTACGAACTGCGGGACGAGGGCTGGGTCGTGTGGGACTACAACCGCTCGCACAAGTACGCGGCTCACGACGATGAGGGAGACGACCTCCGCAAGCGCCACAACCTGCAGGGTCCGATCGACGACGCCTTCATGCGGCCGTTCGTCTGCGTCCGCCCGACAGGCACGCCGTGGTCCGCGCCGCATGCCGAGTGGGCCAGGTGGACCCTCTCCCGCTTCGAGACCGAGTTCGACAAGCGGATGCGAGCCAAAATTCCCGTCCTGAACGACACGCAAGTCACCGACGAACTGATTGAAACGAAACACCTCATCCTGTTCGGCGACCCCGGCTCGAATGCCGTCTTGTCGAAGGTCATTGACCGGCTGCCGGTCAATTGGACCAGGAGCAGCCTCGAAATAAAGGGGGAGAAGTACGACCCGGCCACCCACGGCGTGGCCCTGATCTACCCGAACCCGCTCAATAAGAACCGTTACGTCGTGGTGAACTCGGGCCACACGTTCCACGAACCCGAATTCAAAGCCTCGAACGCCAACCTCTACCCCAAACTCGGCGACATCGCCGTCCTGAAGTTCGCACCGCGGCAGGACGGCTTCACGGAAACGCCCATCTTCGCGGACGTCTTCGATTCCCGCTGGCGGTTTGCCGAGTAGTCTCTGCCGGGTGGCCCCGATGCCATCCCGCGAAATAAGGAGTGCAGAAGAAAATAAGGATTGCAGAATAAGAGGCTGATGGGGTGGCATCAACGGATCGGGGCTGGCCTCTTGTCGGGGCCGTCGGCCTCTTGTCTGGTGCCGTCGGTAACTTGTCTGGTGCCGACGGCAACTTGTCGGATGCCGTCGGTAATTGGTGGTCCTTGGTTTTCGGCCCGAAGGGCCATCCGTTCTCCCAGCCAGGGCCATCGGCCCTGGGACAGGTGTCGCGGGAAGATTTGAGGCCCAACGGGCCGACAGTTCATCACCACATTCCGCGGGAACTTATCGAATCCAGATCGACGTTGCCGGAGGAACAGGAGAATTGCCGGCCCATTGGGCCTCTTGTGCGAGAGACGACTTGATTCCAGGGCCGTTGGCCCTGGCTGGGAGAACAGACGGCCCTTCGGGCCGGAAGATGTGGCGACCAACGAGCGACTGCACCCTCTTGTCGCACGGCGACCCAGACGCCCCAAGCGGCGTCTGGGTCACTCCGCGATCAACTCGATTGGCAATCGCCTTGGTCCGAACATGGTGAGTGTTCGCGGCCATTCATCGGGGGATCAAGTGTCGCAGCCAACTTGAATGGGGCCTGCTTCGATAATCGCCCCGAGCTCCAGGCGATCGGGGTGATGGCCTGAGGCCGTTGCCGAGAAGCGCACGTCGCCGTGTCCGCTGTATGTCGTGATCACGACATCCCCCTCGATCCAACTATTGCAGATGTGCTGGCCTGCCTCGTTGGTATAGACCGTATGCTTGATGGTGGTGGTGCAAAAGTGCTGCCGGCGGGCTTCCAGGGTAAACGAAGCGGTGTTGCCGTAGGCTTTCACGGGCAACGTGATGCTCGCACC
>JANODP010000285.1:0-4778 GCA_031412755.1 Schlesneria sp.
AGGCCGCCGCCCATCGCGGCGCCCATGCCCGGGCCTGCGCTGGGGCCGGCGGGACCCGAGGGGCCGGGGGTGCGGGGGAATCCCGTTCCCTGGGACACCAAGCGCCTCCTCAAGCTGATCGTCACCAGTGCCACGTATCGCCAATCGTCTCGCGTGACGCCCGCGCTGCGCGAGCAAGATCCCGACAACCGGCTGCTGGCTCGCGGACCGAGGCATCGGATGTCGGCGTTTGCCATTCGCGACATGGCCCTCGCGATGAGCGGCTTACTGGTCGAGCGAATCGGCGGGCCGTCGGTCAGGCCCTACCAACCGGCGGGCATCTGGGAGGATGCGTCGCTCGGCAAGATCGGCTACACGCCGGACAAGGGTGAGGGCCTGTACCGTCGCAGCCTGTACACCTTCTGGCGACGGATCGCCGCGCCGACGATGTTCTTCGACGCCAGCAGCCGCAACGTCTGCACGGTCAAACTGCCGAGAACCAACACGCCGCTCCAGGCCCTCGCGCTGATGAACGACGTCACCTACGTCGAAGCCGCCCGCAAACTGGCCGAGCGGATGCTGACCGAAGGGGGCGAGACGACCGACGCGCGCATCACGTTCGCCTTCCGCATCGCCACCTCGCGACCGCCGACCCCCGATGAGAAAGCCCTCCTCGCTCAAGCCTTCGTGTCAATGAAGGCCCACTACGAGCAAGATTCCGCCGCTGCGAACAAACTCATCGCGGCGGGCGATTCCCCCCGCGATTTGAACCTCAACGCAACGGACCTCGCCGCTTACACGGCCCTCGCCAACCTGATCCTCAACCTCGATGAGACGATGACGAAGGAGTGACTAAAACGACGGAAGGCCGCCGACCAGATAACGTCGCAGTCCGGTTCAATGTCTCGAATCAAGCGGGCGTTTGTGATGGCCAACCCCATTTCAGCCGACGACGAATTGGAAACACCTCAAACGGGAAGCCGCTGGCGGCTGCTGTTCTATGCGATTTTCTATCCAGCCTTCGTCGGGATCATCTGGATTGCGGTTTGGAACCTGTGGCACTTCCGCGAACGAAAGTTTGTCGAGCTTTTCGCATCCGGTTGCTGGTTGTTGCTCAATGGATTCGTTTGTTATGGATTGTGGTATTACGTGCCGGGTAGTGTCCGACAGTGCTTTATCAACTGGCTGGGGCAGTTCGGGGCAAGACAACTCGCCTGGATTGAACGGAGTGAAGGTGAGCTGCCAATCATTTGCTTCGGCTATGAATTGTGGGGCCGCAGGTTCAAGTATGAGTCTGTCCAAGCTGACCGCGTTCGATCCGTGGAATGGTCCCTCGGACAATTGTCGTCGATCATCCGGGAAGACAAGGACGACTGGCACGTTTACGTCTGGTTCCGAGTGGAGCAACAGTCTCGCCACGCCGATGAGATCGAACGCAACGGGGAACGGTTGTCGTTGCACTTGGTCGGCACGCAAGGCCCCAAGCAGGCGATCGCCGAATTCGGTCTCAGGGTCGTGCGATTCGTGGAGCGGATGGGAATCGTGATGGTTCCCTCGGACGATGGTTGCCGTTATTCCGTCGTTGGCGGAAATGAAGGGGAACGCCCTGAATTTTGGAAGGTGAACACCTTTAGTCTTGATTGGCTGGAGCCTCATTGGGACCCGCATTCTTCCACTTCAAACTGACACTCCAATTGGTATCCCGCGTGATTGAAACTTCCACCGGCTCATCATCGTCGCCACTCGTCGAATTGAACGGCCTCTCGCACTTCTACGGGCGGTTTCAGGCGTTGAAGGATGTTTCGCTGACGGTCGCGCCGGGCGCGATCGGGCTCGTGGGACAGAACGGGGCGGGGAAATCGACGCTTTTGAAACTGCTGCTCGGGTTGATGCGGCCGACGAGTGGTGGTGGCTCGGTGCTGGGATGCGATCTGGTGCGCGGGCAGCATTTGTTGCGAGGCCGGCTCGGGTTCATGCCCGAGGCCGAGTCGCTGGTTCCCGGCGTGCGGGGCGTTGATCTCGTGGCGCTGGCGGGCGAACTGTCGGGGATGCCGCGACGGCAGGCGTTGCGGCGGGCTCACGAGGTCTTGTCGTACCTCGAACTGGACGAAGCCCGTTATCGGCGGTGCGACGAGTATTCCGTCGGCATGAAGCAGCGGCTGAAGCTGGCGGCGGCGCTCGTCCACGATCCGCAGTTGCTGCTGCTGGATGAGCCGACCGCCGGGTTGGACCCCGCCGGACGGGACGCCATGCTGCGGCTGCTGCATGCCATCGCCAGCCGTCACGGCAAGTCGCTGATTCTCTCGACGCACCTGCTCGGCGACATCGACCGCGTCTGCGAACAGGTCATCATCGTCGATCGCGGTTCGATTCTGGGAGTCGGCCGGATCGGCGAACTCCGCCAGCACTGGCGCGATCGCTACCGGCTGCGCTGGCGCGGCGAGGGGCGTGGATTTGTGGCGGCACTGCGCGAGGCGGGCGTGACCGTGGACGAGACGACCCGCCGCGACGAGGCTCGCGTCGATGTTCCGGCCGAGTGGCACAACGGCCGGTTCTTTGAACTGTCCGTGCAGCACGATGTCACGCTGTGCGATGTCGTTCCCGAGGAAGAAGACCTGCCGCAACTCTATCATCGGTTGATCGGAGCGAACGGAGAGGAAGTCGTGGAACTGGCGGAGTTGGCGGAGGAAACTCCCAATCTCGATTCCGAAATCCGAAACGAATCCCAAGAAGATCACTGAACATGCAGCTCGATCAGGCCGGTTATCGAACGTGGGACGGGCAACGGAAGTCGCCGTGGTGGGGGTGCTGGTCGCTCGTGCGGGTCGGCCTGATGCTGATCTTTCGGCGCTGGGTCTTTTGGATTCTGCTCGGCCTGGGGCTGCTCAACTTTCTGTTTCACTTCGCGTTCATCTACCTGAAGGCGACGCTCACCGTGCAGACTGGTCCGAACATGTCGCGGTTCCTCGACAACTACAAAGTCACGGGTTCCGGACAGGCGTATGCCGACTTCATGTTTTTGCAGGCCGCCATCTGTGCGCTGTTGCTGGCGTTCGCCGGATCGACCCTGATCGGCAGCGACTATCGGCAGGGGGGGATGGTCTTCTACCTGTCGCGCGGGATCGGGAAGTGGCACTACATCGTCGGCAAGCTGCTGACGATCGCCGCCGTCGTGTCGCTCGTGACCACCGTGCCGGCTCTGATCCTGTTCATCGAATACGGCACACTGAGCAGTTCGTTCGCGTACTTCACCGACAACCCGCGCGTCCTGGGCGGAATCCTTGGTTACGGAGCCGTACTCGCCGTCGTGCAGAGCCTGATGATCTTCGCGATCGCCGCGTGGGTGCCGCGCACGGTGCCGCTGGTCATGACGTGGCTGGGACTGTTTGTGCTGCTCAAGGGACTGGCCGACGCGATGCGAGCCATCGACGACAATCGCTATTGGCTGCTGCTCGGCTTCTGGGACGACATGCAGCGGCTGGGTCGCTGGTGCTTCGGATCGCTCGACGAGAACAAGATTCCGTCGGCGGGCTGGTGCCTGACGGTGTTGACGGCGCTGTGTACGGTCTCGTTGGTGCTGATCGTTCGCCGGGTGAAGGCCGTGGAGGTGGTGTCATGATTTCGCGATGGCTGTCACATAGGAAAGGACAGAAGGGACGAAAGGGACAGAAGGGACGAAAGGAACCCAGGGGACTTCCGTATCCCTTCCGTCCCTTGGGTCCCTTCCGTCCCTTCATCAAGGGCACACCATGAGCGTCGGCAATCCCCCTTCGAACGAGCCGGCCCCCGCACCGCTGGCCGAATTCCGGGCGACGACCAAGTGGTACGGCGGTGTCATCGGCGTGAACGACGTGAGCCTGACGTTGCAGCCCGGGATCACGGGGCTGCTCGGTCCGAACGGGGCGGGGAAGACGACGCTGCTCAAGCTGCTGACCGGACAGTTGCGGCCGAGCTTGGGTGAGGTTCTCGTGCGCGGCGTGTCCGCGCGGTCGGCGGCCGCGCGGCGGCATCTCGGGTACTGCCCGGATGCCGATGCGTTTTACGAGGAGATGTCGGGACGACGGTTCGTCCACACGATGGCCCGCCTGCACGGGATGCTGCCGAAGCTGGCTCGCGAGCGAACGGAACAGGCCCTGTCGGATGTGGGCATGACGGATCGCGCGAATCGCACGCTCCGAGGCTGCTCGAAGGGGATGAGGCAGCGGATCAAGCTGGCTCAGGCGCTCGTCCATCGGCCCGACGTGCTGATCGTGGATGAGCCGCTGAACGGCATCGACCCGGTGGGGCGACGCGAACTGATGGATCTGTTCCGCCGCTGTGCCGCGCGCGGGCAGGCGGTGCTGGTGTCGAGCCACATCCTGGAAGAGATGGACGAATTGGCCGATCGCGTCGTCTTCATGGGTCGCGGCCGGGTGCTCGCGGTCGGCTCACTTCGCGAAATTCGGGCGATGTTCGCCGAGTTGCCGCTGCAGGTGCGGATTGCCTGTCGTCAGCAACGCGATCTCGCCGCGCGACTCATCCAGTGGGAGCAAGTGCTGGGGATCGAACTGGCGGGGACGAACGATTTGTGGTTGCGGGTGGCTCGCCCCGACGACTTCTTCCGCCGGTTCGCAGCACTGGTCGTCGAGCATTCGTTCGACGTGGGACGGTTGGAGACGACGGACGCCACGACGGAAGCGACGTTCAAGTACGTGATGTCGGCGGCGGCGAGGTTTTAGCAGATAGTTCAAATCGCGTTTCGGAGCGGGGGGCGTGAGCCCCCTGAATCAGCGTGGTATGCAGTTGCGCTCTGATTCTGG
>JANODP010000286.1:0-35980 GCA_031412755.1 Schlesneria sp.
GGTTCGACAAGGAGCGATTGCCGCAGGGAGTGGCCTTCGACGAAAAGACGTCTCTCCTGCGGATCGACCAGCCGTCGCAGGCGGTCTTCGACGCGCTGCTCGAACTGTCACCGGACGCTCCGTATTGGCGGGCCATCACCGCACTGCACAAGGAGACGAACCAACCGTTGTGGGGCGGGTTCTCTTCCGTGGCGCTCGAACAGATGCCGGAGGGAGTCACGATTCCGGAAAGTCTGGATCTGATGTTGCGGCACGACGTGACGCTCGGCGTCGTGACGGCCTATCGGACGCTGACGAACGAGACGCGCGATCAACTCATCCGCAGCACGCCGACGGGTGTGTGGCATGGGGAGATCGAACGGGCGCGAGGACTGTCGCGGAGTGCGACAGCCCTGTTCGTCGGCGGCGGCGGGTACATCTTTCCACGCTGGTTCCTGAAGGAGTTCCCCGGCAGCCCCAACATCGAGGTCGCGGAACTCGATCCCGCCGTCTATCGCGCGGTGGTCAAGGAACTCGGGCTGACCGAGGCCGAGCAGGAACGCATCGTCACCACGCTGGGCGATGCGCGAAACTTCGTCGATGACCGGCTGCGCGAGAATCAGAAACTCGTCGCGGCGGGAAAGACTCCCGTGCGATACGACTTCATCTACGGTGACGCCTTCAACGACTTCAGCATCCCCGCGCATCTGACCACACGCGAGTTCCTGAAAGACACCCGCGACCTGCTCACCGACGATGGCGTCTACCAGGCGAACATCATCGACATCTATCCCCGCACCGAGTTCCCCGGCGAAACGGTCGATGAGAGCGAAGTCGATTACAAGGGTGTGCTGCCGAAGGGACTGGCCGGTACAACCTGGACGTATGGCCGGTTCGAATCGGCGGGCCGGGGCTTCGCGCCGCTCGAAGTGAAGTGGCTGAAGAGCGATGGTTATCGCCTGCGTTGCACGCGGGCGATCACGCCGGCCGAACGGACTCGGCTGAAGAACGTCCGGTTCGCCGCACCACCCGCGGTGAAGCAACCGACCGGCAACGACGGTCCCTTCCGGAGCGACGCTGTCATCGATGACAACGAACAAGCGTGGAACATCGCCATCGACGCGCTGGCCGATCAGTCCAACAGACGCAAGCCGTTCGCCGGAACGATTCCCGCGAAGCTGAATGCGGCGGGAAACACGCTCGATGAATGGATTCACGGAAACGCTCCGTTTGAATTCGTCGAGATCCTGCGACTGGGCGGAGACCAACACGTGCTCGGGTTTCGAGGCATCGTCTCGGATGAACTCAAACAAAAGCTGATCGACCTCGAACCGAACAACGCCGCCTGGACGAAGGCCGTGGCCGCTGCGGCGAAGAGGTCTCGCGAACCGGGCGCCGGGCGGTTCCTCGGTCGTTATGTCGCCACCGCCGCGCAGGTCTTTCCGAACATCTACGTCTTCAGCATATCGCACGCTCAGCCGGACAACGATCGCGACACGTTTGTGATGGTCTGCTCGCAAAAGCCGCTCGACTTGACGCGCCTCGCCGAAACGGGCGAATGGAAGGGGCTGCCGTTTGCCGCGATCGAGACCAGGCCGGGACAGACCGAACCGGCGCTGAGCGGCCAGATGAGTGCGGTCCTCGCGCTGTCCGAGGGACATCTCCTGACGGACGACTTCGCGCCGGTCGACAACCTGCTGCGCCCGGTTTTCACGGAGCAGGAGTGAGTCCGCAAAGTAGCCATCTCATTTGGAGTGCGGCGGCTCGACGCCGCTTTGGAATTTTGGCGCAGCCCTTTTGACTCCTGCGAGACTCAAACGCCAAAGCCAAGGACTGGAAAAACAAAATGCCAAAGCGGAGTCGAGCCGCCGCACTCCAAAGGAAACCACCTCGTCAACAGTCCGTGTCCAGCAGCTTTTCATCAGCCCGCAGTTCCTGCCCCACGAGTGTCCCCCACGGAAACTGCGGAACTACATTGGCAGCAACTCGTGAATGCCGGACATGCAGTAGACGGCAATGGCGACGGTGCTCAGGGCGGCGGCCCACGCGGCGGTGGTCAGCCACGGAGCCGCATCGGGCGGGACCGTGTTGTCGGGCAGAATCTCTGCAACCTGTTCGAGGCCGAGAAAGACACCTTCGTCGCACGGCTTCTGGTACATGACGCGGACGATGTAGTCGAGGCCGCGCGTCTTGAGGTGGACTCGGTCCTGGTCGCCGAGCCGGACGGTCTTGCCCGCGATCACACCGAATCCGCCAATCGACATCTCGACCAGTTTGCAGGCGATCGACCGCCTGTTGACGACCAGCACCGTCGGCGAAGTCTCGTCGGAAAGCGGGCAGCGCGAGTACTGGCGATGATCAGCGAACATGACACCGTACCACTTCGATTTCGAGGAAACCGCCCAGGCTGGAACCAGACACAAACGGACCGCACGATGCCGTCCATAGGTTCTTAGCTCACGATCGACCTTCGTGCGGGAGAAATCGGCGGTGCGAACGGATTCGGCCGCGACCGACATCCGGTTGCATCAGCGGTTCATCGATTGAGGGGGCAGACTGGAGGTGGGTGAGGTGGGCCGAGCGGCATTGGCCGGTTCATGGCTGTCGCGCGGGACGACCCGCAGAATCTCGACCAAACCACTCGCCGGGCGGAAGTAGATCTCGGCGTCCTCACTGCGGATCAGCCTGACATCCGGCAGGCTTTCAAACGGAAGGCTGGCCAGAGGGGAGGTCGATGTCGGCGCGGATGATGTCGCAGCGAGGGCACGTTTGAGACTGCGCGCGGCGGCATCTGCCGTCGTGGCGGGGAGCGATTTCAAGCCCGCTTCAAACAGACTCAGATCGTTTCGAGCCGCCTCCGACATGCGGTATGCCGGGCGGCTGCCGGGGGCGGATTCCGTCGCCGGGAACAGCCACGGCAGCGTGATCGAGTCCGCAGGCCAACTGGGGCCTCGAAGCACCGTCAGCAACGACGACTTGATCCGGGCCTGCCGCGTCGCCGCCGCAACGGCCTGCGCCTGCGGATCAACGTCCGTGGGGGGACTCGATGGACTCGACGCCGTCCGCTGCGGGGCGGCCGACGGAGTGACGGTGCCTGGTGCGTGATCGTTCGACGTCAACGAAACCGAAATCGCCGGCATCTCGATCAGGTCGCCGGACGACTCGTCGGGCGTCGACGTCAATGCCGCCGGTCCTGACTCGGAGGGACCGATACCGCGACGGGTGGTCTCGTTGTTCGACATCCACGTCCAGTTCCACAGATGGATCAGGTCTTGCGGACGAACGCGTCGGGCACCGTGCGAGCCGCCGCCGGGTGCGGCCACGAGACAGTAGGCGATCACGGCGATCAGACCGATCGCGCAACAGCGCGAGGCGTGAATGATCCAGCGCTGCGTGACTCCGAGTTGCTCGACCGGATCGGTTTCCTGGATTCTTTGCAGCGTGAAGTGAAAGCCGGCGTACTGCGACTCCTGCTTGATGATGCGGACCGGATAGGCGGCATCGTGAGTGAGCAGCCTGCAAAGGGGCTCACCCGTCCAGGCGGTCGATCGCGGGACGGTGACGCCGAAGCCGCCGAGCGAGACTTCGTCCAGATGGCACTCCAGCCGCTCGCCTCCCAGGATCAACACCGCGGCCGACTGATCGTTGGATGGCGGATCGAAAAAGGAATCACCGGTGGGGGTGGGTGTCAGACGCATGATGAACTCAATCGTTTCGTAGGCCGGGGAAACGGCACTGTCAGGGACCGTGGTTGCTCACAGCGGTGATAAACGCAGCCACCCGCGGTGAGTCTGCCTGCGATTTTGCAGTTGGCTGGAATTAATCGGGACCCTCACCGAAGAAGCCTCGCGCAACGTCTCTGCCGAAACGTAGCTCATCCACAACGTCGGGCGTGGTTTTTTTTCAACGCGAGCCGCGAGACGTTGACGACGAACCAGATCCGGCTCGAATCGCGAGACGTCCGCCGCGCGGGCCGGGACTGATACGAAGCGGCTTCTTCAGAACGACCGTCACAACCGGAAGCCGGCTCGCCGCGCGGCGAGTTCGCAACGTGGGTGCCCCGCAACCCAAATCCCATCGAAGAGAAACGCAAAGCCGCAAAGTCGCCAAGGTACGAAGTCAGAGAGTGTCACTAACTGACGAAGCCAGCCAGCCACCGTGGGCGGCCTCTTGAATGTCAGGATTCCCAGATCATGCGATTCTTTGCGTCTTCGCGTCTCTGCGGCTTGGCGTTGAAAATCTTCGCAGCACAAGAAGAAACGAAACGTTAGTACGACAAGGCGGAGCCTCGATGCCGAGAAATTGCCTCACACTTCGCAGTGCTGGTACGATGCGACCCGTTCGCGAGACTCTTCCCCGTCCATCCTCATCGACCGCGAGACCACTCATGCAGACTGCCCTCCGTTGGTTCGTGCCGGCACTGTTCGGATGTTGCTCGATTGTGGCGGCTCAAGAGGCGACGGTCGCGCTGCGCGGGAAGATCGTGGATGCGGACACCAGGCTGCCGGTCGCCGCGCGCGTCTACGTGCAGTCGGCCGACGGCAAATGGTTCTTTCCCGCGTCGGCGTCACCGCAGGGATCGGCTCTCGAATTCAAACGCGAGCGGGGTCCGAAGAGCCACGAGTACCACGTCACCCTGTCGGCACACCCGTTCGTCGTCGATGTCCCCTCCGGCAGGTACACGATCACCGTCGAACGGGGGAAGGAATACGTGCCGCTGTCGCAGGAGGTCGTCGTGGAAAAAGCGGCGGTCGAGGTGACGCTGCCGATCCGGCGGTGGATCGACATGGCCGGGCAGGGTTGGTATTCGGGCGACGTTCACTCGCATCGGCCTCTCGCCGACATGTCGAACCTCGTGCTGGCCGAAGACGTGAACGTGGCCACACCGCTGTCGCACTGGGTCACGGCGGCCGATGTGGACCCGGTGAAGGGGAACAAGACCCCGCAACCCGACGTGCCGCCGGAATGGATCGCCGTCGATAAGACGCATGGCATCTACCCGCTGAACACCGAGTACGAAATCTTCACGGTCGGCGGAAAGTCACACACGCTGGGAGCGGTCCTGATCTGCGGACAAAAGACCAAGCTCGACCGGGGCGTGCCGCCGGTCAGACGCATCGCCGAACAGGCTCACGCCGAAGGGGCGTTCCTCGATCTGGAAAAGCATTCATGGGCGTGGTCGCCGATGATCGTGCCGCTGATGAAAGTCGACCTGTTTGAGCTGGCGAACAATCACTGCTGGAGAACCGAGTTCGCGTTCAACTCGTGGACGCTGGATGCCGCTCCGAAGTACATGAATCTCGAAATGATCGGCCAGGGATTCACCGAGTGGGGTTGGATCGACTTCGGCTTCAAGAGCTATTACGCCTATCTCAACTGCGGCTTCCGCATGAAGCCTTCGGCGGGGACGGCCGCCGGTGTGCATCCGGTCCCGTTCGGTTTTGGACGGGTCTACGTCCACGTGCCGGGTGAACTCACGTTTGCCAAGTGGCGCGAGGGCCTGCTCGCCGGCCGCAGCTTTGTCACGACCGGGCCGATGATGCGGCTGCAGTTCAACGGTGAGGACGCGGGCCATGTGTTCCAGACCGCTGCGGGCAAGACCTCGGTCCGCGTCACGGGGACCGTGCAAAGTCTGGCGACGATTGATCGGATCGAGATCCTCGTCAACGGAGACGTTGCCCGGACCATCCAGCCGCCGCACACGACATCGCCGAGTGGAGTTTCCACCGGCACGCTCGACGAGACCATTTCCATCGAGGGCTCGGGCTGGCTGGCCGTTCGATGTTTCGACGCTCGCCCCGACAAGCGGGTCCGGTTCGCTCACACCGCGCCGGTGTTTGTCGATGTCCCGGGCAAGCCACTCGCGCCGAAGAAGGTGGAAGTCGAACACTTCGTCGAACGGGTCGAACGAGAGCTCGCACGGCACAAGGACGTCCTCAATGCCGACGCCCTCGACGAGTATCGCGAAGCCCTTGCGATCTATCGCGAGTTGCTGTCCCGCGCGAAGTAAGCGATCCCGAAGTCAATCGCGCGTGGTCGTCCCGCGATGACGTTGAACTACTGCTGCGGAGCCAACTCGACACGCTTGTTCTTCAAGGCCTCCTCCAGTGATTTGCGATTCGTCTTCTCGGGATCGATCAGCGCGGTGACTCGGCCGTCTTTGAAACTGGCGGTGGCTTGTTCGACGCCATCGATCTTGTAGATCGCTTCATAGGCGGCGAGGCAGCAGGCTTTGCAGTCGAGGCCGACGACGGGGATCTCGATCCGCGTCAGCTTGTCCTTGGGGGTCGTGCAGAGCGGAGCGATGCCGAAGGTGGATGAGGAGACCGATCTCAGCAGATTGTCGAAGCGCTCTCGAATCTGATCGGGCTTGGCGCCGGGAAAGAGTTTGGCGGAGTCGTAGGTGAACGCGGCTTCGGACGTCGGGAAGTCGATGCTGACGAGCTTCACGTCTGGCAGCTTCTCGATGACCTCGCGCAGGTCGTCTTCGCGATCAGGTGAGAACAGCCCGGTGACCCGGTGCTTGATCGAGGCCGGCTCCGGAGATTTGTCGTCCGCTTTGCAGATGGCCGCGGTGAACATCAGGCAAATCATCAGGAGCGCTGCAACAAGAAGATGGGGGACAGGAAGATGGGACAGGAAGAACGCGGAACCGAGTTTTATTTTCTTGTCCATCATTTTCTTGTTCTCTTCGGATGCGGCTGAAAGGCGTGGGGATCATTAGCGGGTTTGGAAGAGGCTGCTTTGGATCAGTTCGTGGATCAGGGTGCGGAGGCCTCCGCCTTGCTTTTGCGTGTGCTCGACCAGCCTCGCGATTTCGCGGCGGTCGCTGAAGGCGAGGTCGCGACCCGTCGAGTAGATGGCGAACTGTTGGGCCAGGTTCTTCAACAGGGGCTTTGGATCGGCGGCGAGCAGCGACTGGAAGTCGGCGATGTTTTGGAAGGCTCGCTCATCGGGCAGCACGCCGGACGCATCGACGGCCGGGCCGAGTTTGAAGCTGATGCCGATGAACGGATCGATGGAGCCGCGCGGGGCCGGATCACCCTCGCCGATCGAGCGATAGCGGGTGCGCCAGCCGCCGATCACGTCGAACGCCTCCAGCGCGAAACCGGGTGGGTCCATCTTCGCGTGGCACGACGCACAGACGGTGTCGGAGCGGTGCTTGTTGAGTTGCTCGCGAATCGTCTGAGTCCCTCTCACATCCGGCTCGATGGCCGCGACATTGGCAGGCGGCGGATCCGGAGGCTGACCGAGCAGACGATCCATCACGAACGCGCCGCGCGGCACGGGCGAGGTTGTCGTTCCGTTGGCCGTGATTTTCAGAATCGAGCCCTGCGTGAGGAAGCCGCCGCGCGAGGAATCGGTTGGACGGGGCTCGCGTCGGATCGCCGAGCCACTGACGCCCAGGATGCCGTAGTGCGTCGCCAGCTTCTCGTTCAGCATGACGAAGTCTGAACGGACGAGATGGCTGGCATCGAGATTCTGGTCGAGCAACTCGCGAAAGTAGGCCCGCGTTTCGCCGACCATCGAGTCCTGCAGGTAGGGACTGAACTCGGGATACAACTTGCGGTCGGGATCTGTCGCGGCGATCTGTCGCAGCTTCAGCCATTGGCCGAGAAAGTCCTCGACGAAGCGCTGTGACTTCGCATCGGCCAGCAGACGATCGACCTCGCCGCGCAGGATCTGTGGCGTGCGAAGCTGGCCGGAGTCGGCGAGCTTTGTCAGCGACTCATCGGGGAGTGAGTTCCAGAAGAAGTACGACAGCCGACACGCGAGAGCATGATCGTCGAGCCGACCGGCCGGCTCGACGTGGTACAGGAAGTCGGGCGAACAGAGGGCCGCTCGATACGCCCAGCGCATCGCCGATTCAAAGCAGTCGCCCGCTTTCAGACGCTCATCCACCTTCGCAACATACGCCTGACGAACGGTCGCCTCGACGGGACGCCGAAACGCTTTCGGCAAGAACGCCGCGAGCAGACGATCCGCATCGGCCAGAGGGTGTTCGCTCCGCACCGTCCATACGCCGGACACGGGATCGAGCTTGTTCTTGGCACCGATGATTTCCTGTCGGACGGGCTTCCGTTGCGGAGCACGGACGCCGGGATGTTCCGCCGGTTTGAACTCGACGATCGGCAGCTCGCCGAACAGGGCGCGATGTCCGGGTGGAGGCCAGACGTCGTGCAACGGGCCTTCCACCTCCAGCCAGTCGCAACTGAGGCCGGGCCCTGTGAAGGCCATCGCCCGCCCCTTGCGGTTGTAGTTGTGGACCGGTGCCAGAGACGCCGCATTGAACCCGAGCGTCTCCTTGAAATTCAGCCACGTGACGAACTCATGGACCTTCGGTTCGAGCGACGGCGCGTCGTAGTAGCCCAGCACATAGCTGGGGTGTCCGCCACCGCGACCGTTCTCGGTCAGTTGCACGGCAGAGAGCCGCGCGGCCTCGGTGCCCCGCGATGGCAAGACCTTCCCGTTGTCCCAACCGAAACTCCAGAACGACGCCCGAATGCGGTAGCGACCCGGATACAGCGTGGCGAATTCCTGGAAGTACGGGTTGAACGATTCGTCCTCGTGACGAAAGACGCCGACGGTGCTCTTCTCGGAGAACGAACCCATGCGATTGTGAGCCCCGTGGTCGAGATGCCCCTGCTCACCCGCCGGCGGGAAATTCGGATCGGGCTGCTTGTCCCTCAACAGGACGGCGTCGCCGTTCAAGAGGATGACCTGGACGATGTATTGAGTCGCGAGCGAGATCCGCTGGTTGACCGCTTTCGGCGGCTGCGGCTGAGTCGCGATGGCCAGATCGAGCGCGTGGTCGGCCGCCTCGACATACTTCGCCAGGTTGACGTGCGAAATGTCGAGCGCGTCACTGTTCTTGTCGAAGCCGTGCGCCGATCCATCCGCGGGGAGGCTGCTCTGCAAAGCGATGCCGGGCAGGTCGAGCAGATCGCGGATCGTGTTCTCGTATTCGACCCGCGTCAGGCGTCTCACGCCCGTCCGCTCGTCTCCCTCGCGACTGGCTCGTTCGGCCGCGATCAACGACTGCTGCAATCCCTTCGTGACGGCGGTGGACTCGGCAGCGGGCGGTCGCTTGCTCGACTTCGGCGGCATCTCGCCCGATTCGATGCGGTCGTGAATCTTCAGCCAGCGGGCGAAGTTGTCTCCGTTCGCGAGGTCGAGCTTCAGCGCGGTCAGATCCAGCCCGCCTTGATGACTCTGCGCGTCGTGACACTCGAAGCAATGGGCCTCGAAGAATGATCGAGGAATCTCGTCTGCGATTGCTGTGGTTGTGAGGCAGGACACCACGACCAGCATTGCAGCAAACTTCAGGGCCGGCGTTCTCATGCCAACTCCAATCCCGTCATGGTTCCCTTGGAGGTGGAGAACGTGTCGGCCTCGATCCCGAGTCGCTGCAGCATCGAGACGTAGAGGTTGGTCAGCGGATAATTGTTCTGCGTGTCGAAGGCGAGATGCTGGCCGTGCTTGAAACCGCCACCGGCAAGCAACACGGGCAGGTTCACGTTCGAGTGCGAGTTCGCGCTTCCCATGCAGGTGCCGTACAGCACCATCGTGCGATCGAGTAGCGACTGGTCTTCCTCCTTCGTCTCCTGCAGCGCGGTGAGGAACCCCGCGAGCGCATCGAACTGTCCCTCCTCCTTCGCCCGCAGTTCGGCGAGCACTTCGGGGCGGTTGCCGTGGTGCGTGATGTTGTGAATGACCGTGGTGTCGATGAACAGCGAGATCAGCCGGGACGAGTCGGTCTCCAGCGCCAGCTTGATGACATCAAACATCAGCCGGGTTTTCTGGACGAACTCGCGTGCGTCGTCGATGTCTTCCGGCGGCTTGGCCTCGACTTTGGGCTTCGGCTTGTACTCCCACGCCTCCGAACTGTGCAGCCGCTGTTCGAGTTCGCGGACCGAGGTGAAGTACTGGTCCATTCGCCGCTGATCGGCTTTCGACAGCGATCGGTTCAGCCGCCGGCTCTGGTCGCCGACGAAGTCGAGCATGCTCCGGCCCTGACGCAACGCCTCGACATTGGCCTCCACGTCTTCCGGCTTCCCCTGCACGAAGAGTTTCTGGAACAGCTTCTTCGGACTGCGCTCGGCTGAAATGGGAGCACCGCTGCGTGTGAAGCTCAGCGTTTGTCCCCCTTCGCTGCTCATCGCCAATGTGAGCGAGGGATACCGCGTGTGATTGCCGACGTGCTCGGCGGCGTACTGGTCGAGTGACACCCAGTTCCGAAACCCGCCCCGTTCCGGATGAGGCGTGCCGGTAAGAAAACACTTCTCGGCGGCGTGAGCCCCCGTGACTCCCGGCAGACTCACGCCGGAGAAGACCGTCATTCGATCCCGATGCGCCGCGAGCCGCTCCAGATACGGACTGAGCACGTAATCCCGCCCCGCCTTCTCTGGAAAGAAGAACTGCGGCAGGATCCCCATGTTGGTCTCGATCGCCACCATGCGTCGCGGTGTCGCGGCGGCACCCGCCTCCGCACCGAATGCGGGACGCATCGCATCGAGCAGTGGCAGCGCGAGGCAAACTCCAGTCCCCTTCAAGAAGGCTCGCCGACTCAAACTGTGGGCCATCGACTGATTCTCCGAAAATGAGCGGAAACGCTGTCGCAAAGTTACCCCAAGCCAACGGATACGACAACGCGGCTCCCCATTTGCTGCGGCGATGCGTCACCCAGCGGTCGTCCCGGACAATTTCCAACCGTGCGCTGTAGGATTGGAAACGTATCGCATTCTCGCCTAGAACTCAGTTGTTTTGGTCGATGCGTCGAGAGGCGGGTCTTCGCGGCCCACTCTCTTTCCATGCGACTCGACTTTCTTTCCGTGCAAATTTGGTGAGCCGCGACGACCCGGCCCACCCTACTGAAGAACCATGACCTCAGCAGACCAAACCGAATCCAGCCGCTTCGTTGTGGGACTCGATCTGGGGACGACGAATTCGGCGATGGCGTACGTCGATTCCGAGGAACGACCCCGTCGCATCCGCACGTTTGCCATCCCGCAGGTCGTCGCGCCCGGACAGATCGAGGCGCGAGACACGCTGCCGTCGTTTCACTACCAACCGGCGAGCGGCGAGTTCCCGGATGACTCGACGACGCTGCCGTGGCAGGAAACGAAGGGGAAAGGTGGAGGGCGGAAGGGGGAAGGCAAGGCCGATGAAAAACAATCCTCTTCTTCTCATTCCGCCCTCCGTCTTCCGCACTCCGCACTTCCCATCGTCGGCCACTTCGCGCGGGACCACGGGACGCTGGTCCCCGGTCGGATGATCGCGTCGGCGAAGTCGTGGCTCTGTCATGCGGGAGTCGATCGCACGGCCGACCTGTTGCCGTGGCAGGGGGCGGAGGATGTCGAGCGACTCTCGCCCGTCGCCGTCAGTGCGCGCTATCTGCAACACGCGCGAGACGCCTGGGACGCGCGGTTCCCCGAACATCCGCTGGCACAGCAGGACTTCGTCCTCACGCTGCCGGCGTCGTTCGATGAAGTGGCACGCGAGCTGACGGTCAAGGCGGCGAAGCAGGCGGGCCTGACTCGGATCGTCCTCATCGAGGAACCGCAGGCGGCGTTCTATGCCTGGATCGACAAGCATGCCGACAACTGGAGCGACCTCGTCTCGCCCGGCCAGAAAATCCTGGTGTGCGATGTCGGCGGCGGCACGACCGACTTCACACTGATCCGCGTGAAACGGGCGAGCGACGGCGCGGTGCAGTTCCATCGCGTGGCGGTCGGCGATCATCTGATCCTCGGTGGCGACAACTGCGACCTCGCGCTGGCGCATCACATCGAGAAGCGTCTCAAGGGGGACGGGCATCTCGAACCGAGACAATGGAGCGTCCTCGTCCGCAGTTGCCGGCAGCTCAAAGAGGTCTTGATGGCCGAAGGCGCGCCGGACAAGTGGACGCTAACCCTGCCCGGCGGCGGCTCGAAGCTGATCGGCGGCAGCCTGCAAGTTCCCGTGACTCGCAACGAGGTCCGCGATCTGCTGGTGAGCGGCTTCTTCCCGGACGTCGTCCTCGACACGAAGCCTCTCGCGTCGCAATCGGGCTTCCAGGAGTTCGGCCTCCCCTACGCGGCTGACCCGTCGGTGACGACGCATCTGGCGGCGTTTCTGACCGCACATAGGTACGTCGCGCTGGATGGGATTTTAGATTTTGGATTGCCGATTGCGGATTGGAAGACATTGAAGCCGAGCCGTCTGCAAGAGGACGCCTCTTCTCTTCAATCCAAAATCCAAAATCCAAAATCAGCAATTCCCGATCCCGCCCGTCCCGACATCGTCCTCTTCAACGGCGGCGTCTTCGCGTCGCCGATCTTGCAGCGGCGGATTGTCGAGTCGCTCGAACGCTGGTTCCGCTCGGACGCCGAGCCGAACTGGACGCCGATCGTGCTCGAGAACGAACGACTCGACCTGGCCGTCGCGCGGGGAGCAGCCTACTACGGCATGGTCCGCCGCGGTGAGGGCGTGCGCATCACGGCGGGCCTCGCGCGGACGTACTACATTGGAGTCGAGAGCGGAGAGTCGAGAGTCGAGAGCCAGACAAACAGTGTCGTCGGCAACTCTTCTTCTGACTCTCAACCCTCAACCTTCAACCCTCAACTCGCCGCCCTCTGCCTCCTTCCCGCCAGCATCGAACCGGGCCACGAAGTCGATCTGACCTCACGGCAGTTTCAGTTGCTCGTGTCGCAGCCGATTGAGTTCCCGTTGTATGTCTCCAGCACGCGGCTCACCGACCAGCCGGGCGATCTGGTCGAGGTCGATCCCGAGCAGATCAAAGCCCTGCCACCGATTCGGACGGTCCTCAAGCAGGGCAAGTCGAAGGAAGCGGGTTCGGTGACGGTCATCCTGCAGGCAAAGCTCACCGAAATCGGAACGCTCGACCTGTGGTGCCGCGAGGCGGACGGGAAGCGCTCGTGGAAGTTGCTGTTCGACGTCAGATCGGCCACGCAAACGGACGTCGCCGCCCACGAAGCGGTCGGTGAGCGACAGGGGGTGTTCGACGAGGAGGTTCTGCAAGCCGCCCGCGATGTGATCGCACGCACGTTCGCGGTTTCATCCGCCTCAGCTCCCTCTGACTTTCGGAGCGGGGGGCGTAAGCCCCCTGAATCAGCATCGTTGACTCAACCGACGCCCGCGCGGACATTGGGAGCCGATTCAGGGGACTCACGTCCCCCGCTCCGAGAAGATGACGCTGATCCAGATCGTCTGACAAAGCGCCTGGTCGAAACACTCGGCATGGAGCGCGGCGAATGGCCGACATCATTGCTGCGGCAGTTGTGGGAGACGCTGATGGAGGTGGAAGCCGGTCGCAAGCTGAGTCCGCAGCACGAGGCGCGGTGGCTCAACCTGACGGGCTTCGCGCTCAGGCCCGGTTACGGGCTGGCGGTCGATGACTGGCGCGTGGCCGAGACATGGAAGTTGCTGAACGGCAAGTTCGTCCACGCGATTCCCGCCGTCCGCGCCGAGATGTACATCCTGTGGCGCAGAGTCGCCGGCGGATTGACCACTGGCCAGCAACAGGCGCTGACGTCGTCGTTGCTCGCCACGATCCGCCAGTCGCTGCGAGCGTCGTCCGGCCTGACGAAGGGGAACGACTTCGGACGCAACCCGCACGAAGCGGCCGAGACGCTGCGGTTGCTCGGCGCGTGCGAGTTGCTCTCCGTCACGATCAAGCTCGAACTCGGAGACGTGTTGCTCGACGTGCTGCATCGCGACAAGTTCTCCTCGCTCCGCTCCGCCGCCTTGTGGGCGCTGGCCCGAGTCGGCGCGAGGCGACTCGTCTACGGCCCGCTCAACGCGGTGGCCTCGCCCGACGTGGTCGTTCGCTGGTTGAACCGCCTCATGAAATTCGACAATAGCGATCCGCTGGTCTCCTTCGCCGTGATGCAACTCGCCCGCAAAACCGGCGACCGCTACCGCGACATCGACGAGACCACCCGCCACAGCGTCCTCTCGTGGATGGACCGGACCCAAACGGCCAAGCGCCACCGCGAACTGGTCCGCGAAGTCGGCACCCTCGAAACCGAAGACCAGTCCCTCCTCTTCGGCGAAGCCCTGCCGAAGGGCCTGCGCATCGCGTGAACGGTTGTGTGCCACACTCATCTCGGTTCATCTTGGTCGTGCCACCCCGCCGACCCTATCTGCATCAATGTCTGATATGTTCGCGTTGACATTCGGTCCCACGGCATTACGATCTCTCGCGTCCCGTGGCGCATGAAGGCTCTAGTAGGGCGTTCGCGTTGCGTCACGACAATTCAGTTCCTTACTCGATCAAGCCCTGGTCGAAAGGAGATCACATCGTGTCGAACGATTTTTCTTTGAGGCTCGCGCGAGTTCGCGAGTCGGCCGCCACGCTAAACACCCTCTGCGATGAAGGTGCGCAATGCGTGAAGGGTCTGGAAGAGTTTCTAGCCAAAGAGTGTAGCGTCGGAATCGCAGCCGAAGTTCGTGTACGCGAGGAGGAAGACGAGTATCACGGTGAGTACTTGGACTTGTGCTACGGACGTTGGGGGGCACAGTTTCGTGTGTTCCTCAAATGGACGGACACGAGCGTACCGCACCCGCATGGCACTGAGACGAAAGCTTGGGTGGAATGCAAACGAGAAGATAAGCTCGAGACTTTGCCTCGGCTTCTGGATCTAGTGGCGGACATTGAGGAGAAGTTACAGTCACGAATCAAGCAGGCGAAAGACGCAATTTCGGCCGTGCAACTTCTGACTTCATCGAAGACTTCGCAAGTGACCACGGATCCGATTCTCGATAAGTGTTTGAAGCTCGCTAAGGACGCACTTACACCGGGAACAATCGTGTCGATGAAGCGAAAAGGAGGGGCGAATGAACGCCAATAACTCCAATCGTCATCCACAATGGTTGTTTTGTTTGGTCACTTGTGTCGCGTCGTCCGCGACTCCATTGGCGCTGTTGGCCGCGATCTGTGGGAAAGACGTTCCATATGGCGCGTGGCTCGTCTGTGCGTTGTTGACAATGCGCGCCATGGATTTGAGCGCTGGCGTACAGAATCGTCATGGGCTTGCGACCAAGTTTCTCGCCGCTTTCTCTCGGCAATCACGCTCCACGAACCCGGCACCGAAACCTCGGTCCATTTCGAAAAAGGCCATCGTTTCATCGACAATTTCCGAGGAACAGTGACGGGCCTTCGTGATGCCATCGCAGTGTGGCCCGGACGCGGCTTCGAGCGTCCGGGTCGCAACGCGCCAAGAGGCTAAGGTTAAACACCCGCCCCCTTTTATCGCAGCTCATTTGTCGTCGCTGTCATCGTCGAGAATGGATTGAAGAATCTCGGGAGTCAAACCGTTCGCCTGAGCCTGCCGACCCATGTCGTCCATGATCTGAAGGAGTGTCCGTTGTGGAGGCTTCAAAAGATCACGCAGTCTCCAACCGAGCAAGATTCCGAGCTTTCGGCGTCGCTGATCATCCAAGGCGGCAACTTCGCGCGCCGTCTCTTCGTCCACGCTGATTGAGATGGTGATGTTCGTCATGTCGTTGCTCCTTGACGGCAACGACACGTTCCACCGATTACGGGTTCATTCTCACCCGGCTCACGCGGTCTTGAAGACTTTCGGCAGGACACGGCTGACCGTGCCGTCGGGGGGGATGAGGTCGATCAGCTTCTTGACGATGTCGTCCGGGCGGACGCCCTCGGCTTCGGCGTTGAAGTTGGTCAGGATGCGATGCCGCAGGACGGGGGCGGCGACGGACTGCACGTCTTCGATCCCCGCGTAGGGGCGGCCGTGCAGGATGGCTCGGGCCTTGGCGCCGAGGATCAGATACTGGCTGGCTCGCGGGCCGGCTCCCCAACTGACGTATTGCTTCACGAAGTCGGGAACCTTCGCGTCACCGTTCGCTCCGTCCTGCTTGCGGGTCAGCCGCGCGAACTGCATCGCGTAACGAATGACCGAATCGGCGACGGGGACTCGACGGACAAGGCTCTGTAGTTCGAGCCACTCTTCGTAGCCGAGCACCTTCTCGACCGAGGGGATCGTGTTGACGGTCGTCTGGCGGACGATCTCGAACTCTTCCTCTTCGGTCGGGTACTGGACGAGGATTTCAAACATGAACCGGTCGAGCTGCGCTTCGGGGAGCGGGTACGTGCCCTCCTGCTCGATCGGGTTCTGCGTGGCGAGGACGAAGAACGGGTTCGGCAGCTTGTGACGCTTGCCTCCCGCCGTGACCTGATGCTCCTGCATCGCTTCGAGCAGCGCGGCCTGGGTCTTCGGCGGCGTCCGGTTGATCTCGTCGGCCAGCAGGACATTCGTGAAGACCGGGCCGGGCAGGAACTTGAACTCGCGCGTCCCCGACGATTTGTCCTCTTGAATCACTTCCGTTCCCGTGATGTCGGCGGGCATCAGATCGGGCGTGAACTGGATGCGGTTGAACGACATGTCGAGCGTCTCGGCCAGCGTCCGGACCATCAGCGTCTTCGCCAGACCCGGTACGCCGACGAGCAGCGCGTGCCCCCCCGCCAGCATCGCCACGAGCAGTTCTTCAACGACGCCCCGCTGCCCGATGATGACCTTGCCCAATTGATCGAGCACCCGCCGATACGCCGCGCCGAGCTTTTCAACGGCGGCGAGGTCACTGTGAGCCGGCTGGGCATCCGCAGAAGAAACGTCTGTCACGCGAGGAACTCCGAAGATTGTGGCTGATGTTGGCCCGCATCATCACGGAGGGTGCGGGCGATTGCAAACGCGGCAAGGTCGCCCCTGTCGCCCTGCGGCAGGGGGCGAGATCGCACAAGACCGCCGGCCGCGCGCGGACTTGATTCGTGACACGATCATCCGGGACATGTTGAGCCCTGCCCCGGATTATTCATGGCCTCCTCAGGGAGGAATCGGACTGCCGCACAGTAACCCGCTGCGTAAGCGAGGGCGAACCGTGACGGCGCCCTCGCTTACACTTCGGGTTGGTGTGTGACCGTGAATAATCCGGGCTCATCAAGACCGATCGCTCACGGTTGGCATGGTCCACCTGCCAATCTTCGGGCAGCTCCTCGAAGCTGTTACCATGCCCGCATGTCTTCCCAGATCTATCTCGACAACAACGCGACCACGCCACCGCTGCCCGAAGTGGTCGAGGTAGTTGCGCGTGTGATGCGGGATTGCTTCGGCAACCCCGGCAGTCCGCATCGAGCGGGTCGCAAGGCCCGCCAAGTCTTGGAGGAGAGTCGCGAACAGATCGCCGGCTGGTTGGGAGCCTCTCCGAAGGAGTTGATCTTCACGAGTGGCGGGACCGAAGCGAACAACCTGGCGCTGCGCGGTCTCACCCACGGACTGGCGGGAACGATCGCGATCTCGCCCGGTGAGCATCCGTCGTGTCTGGAAGTCTGCACCGCACCGGCCATGCGAGCCTGGAACCTGCACAAGTTTCCCGTCGATTCTTGCGGGCGGCTCGCCTCGATCGACATGCCGTCCGACACCCGTTTGGCTGCCGTGATTTTGGCGCACAACGAAACGGGTGTGATCCAGGACGTCAAGCCGCTCGCAGCCGCCTGTCGCGAGCGGGGCGTGCCGCTGCATCTCGACGGAGTGCAGGCGGTCGGCAAGATCGGCGTGAACTTTCACGAGCTCGGCGCGACGACGCTCAGCTTTGGTGCTCACAAGTTTCACGGACCGCGCGGCGTGGGGGGGCTGTTGCTGCGCGAAGGAACGCGGCTGATGCCACTCCTGCGGGGAGGCCATCAGGAATTCGAGCGGCGTCCCGGCACAGAACCGGTGGCGCTGATCGCGGGGATGACGAAGGCCCTCGAATTGTGGCACGCCTCGCAAGAGGAGCGGACTAGAACCGTGTCCGCCTTGCGCGACCGTTTGCAGGGAGCGCTGGTCGAACGCTGCGCGCCGGTCGTCGTGAACGGCGCGGGGGGACCGCGACTCCCCAACACGTTGAACGTCTCTTTTCCCGGCGTCGATGGCGAAGCGATCCTGGTCGCGCTCGATCTGGAAGGGGTCTGTTGTTCGCTGGGCAGTACCTGCGCGAGCGGCTCCGCCGAGCCGGCTCCGATTCTGCTCGCGATGGGTTTGACGCCCGATTTGTATCGGTCAGCCGTGCGGTTTTCGCTGAGTCTCCTGAATACCCGGGGCGAGATCGACGAGGCCACGGAGCGCATTGCCTCTGTCATCGCGCGGCTTCGCAATTCGACGTGACCACCGGTATCATCCCGCCTCGATTCGAGGCTCGATGTTTTCTGGTCGCCGCGATGAAATCTCTGTGAGCCGCTGGTCTTCACTGATCGCCGCTGACCGAAATCAGCGAAGATGAGCGAGAATCAGCGGTTCTCTCCTCAGAGGGGTGACAGGCAAGGCGGAGTTGACGAATCCCGACCGGTTCGTGTTTTGGATCGTGTCGTTTCTCAAGGAAGACAACCCGCAAACGGACGCTTGCGAACTCGACTCATGAAGGTCGGTTCTCAATGTTCGATGTCCTTGTGACGCGCAGCCAGTCGGCTGTGAATGCCACCGAATTGTTTGTGCCGCTTCCCGAACACGCCTTCGCCCGCGCGGCGCTGTCGCGCCTGACGACCGTTGGCAAACGAGCGGCTGCGTTTGCCAACGGACTGACGTTTCTGTCCGGTCCCGAGGGGAGTGGCAAGTCACTGCTGGTGCGGCAGGCGATTTTGGAGTCTCTCCGTCGACAACCGAAGCTGCGTTACATCATCGCCACGGCCGAGGAACTGACCGACCTGCTCGCCCTTGCCGACGAATTGCAATCGCTGACCGAGCTGCTGGAATTGTTCGGAACGCTCGATCTGCTGGTCTGCGAAGACTTGCACGGTCTCGAAGGAGAACGGGATCGACAAGAGTCGCTGCTGGCTCTGATCGACCACTCCGGCGGAGACGGTCCGCGAGTTTTTGTTACGAGCCGGAAGCTGCCCGGCGAATTGCGCGACTTCTCATCGCGCTGGGTCAGTCGTTGTCATGGCGGTCTGTGTGCCACGCTCCCGTGGCCGGGTCTCGAAGGGCGGCACGAGTTGATCACGCGACTGGCTCAAGCCAGACACCTTCCGCTCTGTGAGCCGGTCGCCGCCACCATCGAGTGGCTCGCGCAACGCTGGGCCTTCTCGCCGCGAGACATCTCGCATTCGATCGACCATCTGGTGGAGGCCTGTCACACGCAACAAGCGGTCGTCGAGATTCCGTTTCTCGAACGATTGCTGTCGCTGGAGACGCAGACGGTCTCGTTGTCGCTGGACGCGATCGCCACCGTCGTCGCCCACGAGTTCGGTGTCGAACCGGGCGACCTTCGCTCCCGCTCACGGCACCAGGGACTGATCGTTCCGCGGCAGTGCGCGATGTTTCTGGCAAAGGAGCTGACCGGCCGGCCGCTCGAATTCATCGGTCTCTACTTTGGCGAACGAACTCACACCACGGTTTCGCACAGTCTCAGCCGACTCAAGGAATTGCTGCCTCAGACGCCAACGCTCCGCCAACAGGTGCAGAAACTCAGAAAACGTCTGGCCGAATTGATGCGGGAAGACTGTGCATAACTCGTCTGCTCGCAACGGCCATAACCTGTGCTTGTTCACACCGACAAATGACCGCCCCGATCCCCTGATGAAAACCGACCGCCTGCAAAGTCCATCTTCCACCGAGACTCCCCGCCCGCTGAACACTCCTTCCACAGCCCCGCTTTGTGGAGAACATCCGTCAACCGGTTGAATGCCTTCTGCTTGCGTTGCCTGTCGTTTCGACAATCCACAATTGTCGCCACCCTCTAATACAACTGCTTCTAAAGAATTCTTTGAAGAGACGAAGAACAGAAAGAACGCCTCGACCCGTCGGATGCGTGAAATCTGCGGAACGCACCCGACTGAAATGGGCATTGCGGACGAGGGTGCGAGTTGAAGATTTCACGCACCCACCAGCAGACTTGGAACTCTCAAATGTTTGAGCGTACCGCGTGGATGACGGGACTGACGCTCGCGCTGGTGGCATCGTGCTCGTCGGGATGTCGGCCTGGAACGCCAGCCGGCTCGTCCTAAGGGACCGTTCCCGCAACAACGGCCTTTCTGCAGGCACAGCAACCGGCGGCTCCCCGTTCGGACTATGTGGGCTCTCAAGTTTGCAGCGACTGTCACCGAGAGATTGCCGACTCCTACTTTCAGCATCCGATGGGACAGTCGAGTGCGCCGATCGGCGACAAACGAACACGGGCTAGCCAGAGGCTCACCCTACGAAAGTCACAACCGCGGTCGCGAGGGGTATATTTCGGTGGCTACTCTTCAATCACGCGCAGGACCCGATTGACCGAGACGTCGTTCAGTTCCTGTTCGCGTCCGTTCGGCCAGCGAATGGAAACGCGGACCGGAGCCGAAAAGTCTCCCAGTCCGAACAGCAACGCCGGCTCGTGCGATGAGCAGTAGCTCGTTCCCCCGGCCAGTTCCTGCATCCACGAGTCGTCTCCCGCACGCACGACCACGCGCGTCCCGATCGCCGAGCGATTGCTGATCCGGCCGAGCAGCCTCACTTTCAGCCAGTGGCCTCCCTGCGAAACGTTCTTCAGGATCGCCGAGTTCGAGTCCTGATGGACGACGGCCAGATCGAGGCGACCGTCATCGTCGAAGTCTCCGCTGGCCACTCCCCGGCCGACGACCTTGTGGCGGAAATAGTCTCCCGCGGTGGCGCTCACCTCGTGCCAGCGTCGTCCGTCGAACGACATCGCCTGCGGAACCATCGCCCACTCGCCCCCGTCGCTCCGATGTTCGTCGATGTGGCCGTTGGCGACGAACAGATCCTGCAATCCATCTCGATCAAAATCGTGCATCACCGTGCCGAAGCCCAGCTTCGTCAGAGGACGCCTGACCAAACCCGTCATGCCGGAGACATCGTGAAATCCACGCGGACCAAGGTTCTGGTACAAGGTGTTCCATTCCTCCACGAAGTGCGTGACATAGAGGTCCAGGAACCCGTTGCGGTCATAGTCACCCAGGCCGATACCCATATTGGCCTGTGACAACCCCTCTCCCGAAAGGGCACACCCGAGCAGTTTCGCCGATTCCACGAATTGACCACCCCCCCGATTCACAAACAGGAAATTCGGAGTGGTGTCATTCGCGACAAACACATCGGGCAGGCCATCATTGTTCAGATCCGCGATGGCCACCCCCAGCGCCTTGTTCCCCTCGCCAAACAGACCTCGCTCGGCCGACTCTTCGCGAAACGTGCCGTCGCCGAGGTTGATGAAGCAGTGGTCGGGCACCGCATCCAGAACAGAGGGATGGCAGATGACGGGAGTCCCCTTCTTGCCGAGACAGAGACGCGGATGAACCGGGTCGAATTCGAGATAGTTGCAGACGTACAGATCGAGATCGCCATCCAAATCGAGATCGCCCCATGCCGCACTGGAACCCCACAACGGATCCGCGACCCCCGCCGCGTCGGACAGATTCTCAAACGTCCCGTCGCCGTTGTTGCGATAGAGCACATCCGGACCCAGGTTGGTGACAAAGATGTCTGGGAAACCGTCCTGATCGAAGTCCGCCATCACCACGCCCTGGCTGTAACCCCGCTCGTCCGTCCCCGCCAGGTCGGCCACGTCGTGAAACGTGCCATCGCCCTGCTGGCGAAACAGGCGATCCGGCGGCTGATCGGGTGAACCGGGCTTCGCCGGATTGCCTCCCTGAGTCAGATACAGATCCAGCCGACCATCGAGATCGAAATCGAACCAGCCCGCGCCGCCACCCGTCGTCTCCACCATCAGGCTCTGGCCGGCCGCTCCGTTGTCGTAACGGTGCTGAATGCCGAGCTGGCGGGCGACATCCTCAAACCGCAACCGATCGCCGATGGTCACAACCTTCACGCTGTCCGGGGGACTGGCCAGCTTCAGGCCCTGCGCGACCGAGGACTTGGTCACGGTGGCAGGACCGTTCGACGAGGGCGGTTTCGAATTTTCTCGGTTGCTGTTGGTGACGACCAGTTTGTCAGGCGGTCCACTCGCGTGAGGCACTTCAGCACCGGTGGTTGTCGGCGGAACCGCGCTGGGCTCCGTCCGTGCGCGGCACGAGCAAACGACGACGATCATCATCAGGACGGCGACGAGATGCCGTCGAGCACCGGCGGGTGCTTCGCGTCGTGTCGCCGATGGAGTTGGTGAGAGTCGAACCGTCATTTTGCTTCGGGTCCATTCGGCTCCTGTTCTTCCGGGCGCCCCCAAACGCCTTCGACTTTATGCCCCATCAGCATTGTTCCACGACCCAACCACTCTCGCCACCCGAGTTCTGTCGGACAACGTCCGGTTGCGACTATTCCACGAGATTAAACTCAAACACGTTCTTGGATTCGTTGGCCTCGACGGAGGCCGTCAGGTTACTCTTCGTCGGGTCCGCGTACTTCAGGGGAATTTCTGGCTTGGGAAGCTCTGTCGTTTTCGGCGTGCCGCCACCAGCGGCGAGTTGCATCTTCACCATGTCTTCGGGCTTCATGTCCTTCAGATCCTTGTATACCCCACCTGCGTCTCCCGCTTTCGTGATGCCGACACGGGCATTTCCCACAGGAACACCGGGGCGACCGCTGGTGGTCATCTTGAACTTGCCTGACGCATCGGTGAAGCCCAGGGACGCCTGCGCCTTGACCCCCTCGGTTTGCATCGTGACCGTTGCGCCGGCAATCGGCTTGCCGCCCAGCGTCACGGTTCCCGTGACTCCGGCCAACTTGGGGCCGCTGTCACCACCACAGCCGATGATGCCGAATCCCAGGCTCGAAACCGCAATGCAAAGAGTTGCTCGAATGAACACGAATGAATCTCCGTAGGGGGGCCTGATCTCAACATTCGAATTTCAACGGTCGTCATCGACGCCAGAAAACCGTGCGGGGCAAGCCTGCGACTCACCCCGCAGGGTTTGATCGGATTAGAACTCACCGACAGTGTTGCCGTCAGCTCGGCCGCCGAGCCGTTGGTAGCTGTTGTAGTCGAGACTCTCGTTGATGAACCGGACGGTTCCATCCACGAGCAGAAAATGCACACCGCCCGTATGCGTCGACTTGAATCCCCACGAGTAGTTCCAATTGCACTGTGCCGTGCAGGCCGGATTCGTCACCCGGTTCGAATTGGGGCAGGTGGTCATGTCGTTCGGGGGAACCGAGGTCGATGCGTGAGCCGTCGCCATGCCGTTGTTTTGCCACCAGCCACCCGTGTGATCGTGGCAGGTCGGATTGATCTCACCCACCAGAAACGTGTTGGTGGTTCCATCGAACACCTGCGAGATTTTGACCGGCAGACTGGCGCGCGAGAACATTCCGCTAAAGGTATTGGGAGCGACGGCGTTGCCGTGGTCCGCCCCGCCCACGTTGGCATCGTAACCCAGCAGAGACGAGGGCGCGTTGTTCGGCCGCGCATTCAAGAACGTGTTGCAATTGGAATCGCACGACGGCGTTCTCTGTGAGCCCAGGTTGCCCGTATAGGTGCTCTGAGCCCAGTTTCCATCGCGAAATTCCGCGTCGGGGTTCGACGGGCAAATCGCATAGGGAACCTGTTTGAAGCGAGCTTGTCGGCCAGTGATGGGCAGAATCGTATCCCAGACACCACTCCGATTCATGTCCAAGCCGTTGAAGAGAGGGGCCTGATCCATGAACGGGAGGATTCCGACCTGCCAGCCAATCTGCTGCTGGGCCCAGTTGTTTCCGCCCGGCGGGAACATCAGATGCACATCGTGGTAGTTGTGCAGCCCCAGCCCGTATTGCTTGAGGTTGTTCTTGCACTGGGTCCGGCGCGCCGCCTCGCGGGCTTGTTGAACGGCCGGCAGCAGCAGCGCGATCAGAACGGCAATGATGGCGATCACCACCAGCAGTTCGATCAGTGTGAATCCGAACCGACGTTTCGTTAAAGTCACGAGTAACCTTTAGCCTTTCAGAAGTGAACCGAGAACTTCAAAGACAGCCCGCGAGGACCAAGCAGTATTTGCTGTCGTCGAGCAAATCGCACAAGCGGCAGAGAGGGGATGACCGCAATCCGACGTGGATTAATCGGCGATCAACCTCTTGAAGTGGAAACGAAGAGCGCAGGGGAATTCGAGGCGATCAGAAAGCTTGATGAAGAGATCGCGAGGAAACCGCGAAGCATGCTCGTTTCCGTCAAAGCAATCCAGTCACTGGAGTGCACTTTCTTTTGCGACTCGCCCAGGCACGGTGACTATCGTCCCCCCGTTTTGCCCGGAGGCACCGGTTCGGCCGCTCGAAAAAAAGTGGTGTCTCCGCAAAGCTCGGCATACTCCCTGATGTCGCTGATCAAGTCTGCAGTGACCTGCTCGGCCAGGGTGATCGTCTTGAGTCGGGCTCGCAACGCCCGGGCCTTGTCCACGAGAGCCTGTTGTTTCTCGACCTGGCCAATTTCATTTTTGAGCCTCAACAGCGCCACCAGTCGATTCCGAGTCACCCAGTCGAGCGGACCGATGGCCAGCGCCCGATCGTAGGATTGCCTCGCCTCTTCCAACTCTCCGGACTGCACTTGCACCCAACCGCGATACCTCCAGAATCGATTGTCGGCATCCGCCGCCGCCGGAGCGTCTTGCAGCAGCCGGATCACGCTTTCGAGTTCCCCTTCCGCAATCGCCCGTTCGATGTGGTGCGCCAACAATTCGAGGTTATGGGGAAATCGCTTGAGCAAGACCCCGAGACGAGCCTCACGCGATTGCCGCTCCAATGGATCGACCTGAACCGCTGGCAAGGTGTCCGCTTCGGGGACCGGTTCCGGCTCGCTGACCGGCTCCACGGAATTCAGGGCCTGTGAGACCAGAAAGAGCTCTTCGTCGGGAGACGCCTCGAGCCAGCGTGAAAGGACTTCGACGGCCGATGACAGTCGCAAGGCATCGATGGAGAAGGCGAACACATACGCCTCGGGCGGCTCGCGTTGAATCCGGGCGGCCTCGCGGATCTGCGCGAGGAGCTTCTGCTTCTGGAGTGTCGTCGCGTAAAACTCGATGAGCCATTGATGGGGCTGCGTGGCCCGAGGCTCCTTGTCCAGGATCAGTCGACAGACGCGCTCCCCCTCAAATGGTCGATTGCTGACTCCGAGCAACAACTCCGCCCGCGCCAACTGCGCTGGCAGATATTTCGGGCTGGCTTCATCGACCTGCGCCAGAAATTCGGTCGCCTGGGTGAAGTCGCCCAAATTCTGAGCGGCCAATGCGCGGAACAGCCAGCCGTCGGCGTCCTGGGGTGACCATCGGTTCCACAAACGAGCCCGTTCGGCCAACTCGGACCACTTGCGCTGGGAGCGCAGCTCGCGGCACTTGGCCAACTCAACCGCCGTTCTCGACTGTCGCCACCAATGAGAACCAACATTCCAACCGATCGCCAACGCCGCAATCACCAGCAGCAGTCCCGCGCATCGAATCCAGTATCGGCGGAGCATGACGGCAAGCCCATCGTAGTCTGCATTGAAAGGACAGAGACGCACGTCGCGCATCGTCCCGGCGAACGAGGCATCAGGTCACGGTCAGCGGCGCATCGAGGGCGCTGGTCTCCGCGTGATTCCTCCGGTCGGACCAAATCTCGTAGCCCACGCAGGCAACGCGAGCCCGCGCCCGCGCGAATGGCAAGTCTCGCAACCGGCGGCATACTCTGACAGTTCCCTCAGCAGCGGTCCATCCACCGCGCGCTTCGCCGCCGCGCCCGGTGGAAATGCGGGCATCGGAACAAAGAAAGGAAAGAGGCGGCTGGAAAAACCAACCGCCTCTTTCCTTCGTTGTAGCAAGCGATATCAAGCCGTGAGGCCGATCGTCAGGACGCGGCCTTCTTTGCCGGCTTCTTCGCGGCCTTTTTCACAGCCTTTTTCACAGCCTTCTTGGCGGCCTTCTTCGCTGCTTTCTTCTTGGGCACTTGCAAATCCTCCTTCCAAGGGTCTTCGCGTGACCGTCGTAACCGCTGGCGCACCGGGCTAGGCAGATCGGCAGGACGTGTCACACATTCGAATCCATTCGACCTGTCAACCTTGACAAGCCGTGTGTCAGATTCCCCGGTCACCATCTTGTGCGTCACTCATCGCGGCAGCAATTCGTAGACGTGAACTTGACAGTGAGTGATCCAGGTACTCCGACACCAAACAGGGCGACATCCTACGTATTCCAAAGAATAGTTCAAGCCGATTCTGCGCGTTGAGGGGAAGAAAAACATGATTCACAAAAGTTCGCGCGCGATGCGATGAGTGATCGCGCGCGTTGTTCGACGCGCGTGCGCAAGCAACGCGAGTGAACTTCGCGAGCCCGCGCATACCTCGAATGATGCCCGCGCGGACATGGGCGCCATTCGAGGTCGGCGCGGCTTGTGCGACGACTCACTCGATGCGCATCTCGCGCCGTGCAATCCATGCCGCGCCGACGCATCGCCCCTGCTCGAGGCCGGCCATGTTCATCGGAGACCCGTGCGGTGATGAGTAGTCGTCGAATGTGTTGAACCTACAAAAACAGGCATTTGCAAGCAGGTTGATCCAATGGGTGAACTTGGCGCGCAGGTGCTGCCGTTCACTTCATCACACACCGCGAGTCACCCTGTGAGGGCTTCGCACGCGATCTGATTCATGACGTTTTCCATCGCGATTCGTTCGATGCGATGGAGCGTATCCCGCGTCCGATATTGTCCGGCGCGTCACCCAGGAGACGCGCGGGGCCGATGTGACGTGATGAGTTCATCGCCAGGCCACGATCGTCGCGCGTGGGATCCGTCACTCGCGCGCAAAAAAAGTTTTGCAGTTCAGTCGACTTTCGCGCCGAGATCGCGCAGGACGGAGCGCATGTAGCGCAGGCTTTCGCGCGCGATATGTTCTGCGCCCGGTGAGTAGTCGAAGACTTCGACCGAGACCCATCCCGAGTAACCCGTGCTCAACAGCGCTTGGAAGATCGGATGATAGTCGGTGCGCCCCATGCCGGGCCCGAGCAGATTGTCGTCGTTGACATGGAAGTGTCCCGTGACTTCCGCATGACGCGCAATCAGTTCGGGTATCGGAGTCGTTTCGCTGAGCATCGCCTTCACATCCTGATGCAGCACAAAGTTCGGATGGTCAACCAGGTGCATCAGCTCGACCGCTTCGGCACAACTGTTGATGAAGTTCGTCTCCTTGGGAGTCAGCGGCTCCATGGCGATCTTCACCCCGCGTTCGGCCAGCGCGGGCATGGCCGCGCGAAACACTTCGGCCGCGCGATCCAGTCCCTGCTCGCGCGTCGTGCCCTCCGTGAGATTGCGCTGCATCGGCGAGCCGAAGACCATCACCGTTCCACCCAGGTCACCGCAGGCGTTTCCCAGTTCCACCAGATAGTCCGCAGTCGCACGCCGCACGGCAGAGTCTGCCGTGGTGAGGTGCAGCCCCTCCGTCTTGGCCAACAGCCAGTGCAGCCCGCAGATCGTCAAGCCGAGCGATTCGGCGACCGCGCGCAGTTCGCGACGCTGGTCGGCTGTGACCTCGGTGATTCGCTGGGCCAGCGTGAACGGAGCGAGTTCGATTCCCGTGTAACCCGTCTCGGCCATGAACCGGCACTGACGCTCCCACTCCCAATCGACGAAGAGTTCCTGGCAAATCGCGAACTTCATGGTGCTGTCTCCTCAAACAGAAAGAATCGTTTCCCGCGGGCCGCGACATCGTGAAGGCTTCGTGCCGCTAAGTCGAGTCGCCGCTGATCACCGCGCGAAGAAACTTTGCATCGCGCGCGGCGGCAGTTTTTGCCGGTGGGTCCGATACAGGCGGTTCTCGCGGCAAAGATCCGTCTCGGCAAACTTGGAGGTTTGGGTCGCGAGGGCGGTGGTCGCGAGATGTTGCAGAGTCATCCAACATGGCCGGCCGATCATGAACCTCGAAGGGAACAACTTCGGCCTGTGATGGCGATTGTGGACTCCGGTCACAGTCACTCGAAGTCTTCTTCGATCAGGTTTCGGCCCGTGGACGGGCCGGTGAGGAGCAGGCGCGACGGATCGCGACGCGCGAGTTTGCGCGTTTTGGCTCAAGGAGGATGGGTTTGCGGGCCGATCTCAAGGGAAATGAGATCGCAGCCCGCGCGCACACCTTGAGAACTTCCGTGATTAGCCGCTTGAACTTCGCCGTTCTGACAGGGACAAGGACAGATCGATGAGACACCCAGCCTGGTTATTGGTCGCCGCGAGCTTGTTGGCTCTCGCCAGTGACACCCGAGTCGAAGCCTTCTACTGCGGAGCGGCCAGCGCACGTTGCTGTCCTTCCGACGCCTGTGCTCCCAACGGCAACTACTGTGCGGCCAAGCGCTGCTGCGGGACCCGCTACAGGACGGTGCGCGAAACGGTCTACGAACAGCAGACCGTCAATTGCTGTCGCACGGTTTACGAACAGTGCTGCGAGCAGGTTCCCGTGACCTGCACGCGCAACGTGTACGAGACCTGCTATCGCGACGAGTGCTACACGGTCTGCAAGCCCTGCTACCAGACGTGCTATCGCGACGTCTGTTGCACGGTGCGCAAGCCCTGCTTCCAAACCTGCTATCGCGACGTCTGCTGCACGATTCGCAAGCCCTGCTACCAGACGTGCTATCGCGACGTTTGCTGCACGGTGCGCAAGCCCTGCTACCAGACGTGCTATCGCGACGTCTGCTGCACGATTTGCAAGCCGGTCTATGAAACGAAGTGCCGCGAAGTCTGCTGCACGACCTACAGGACCGAAACCGAAACCTGTTATCGCGACGTCTGCTACACGGTCTGCCGACCGGTCACCGAATCCAGGCAGGTCGAAGTCTGCACGGGGGACTGGGTCACGGAAGTGAAGCAGGTGCCCGGCCCGGTCTGTGCGGCGACGTGCGCCGCTCCCGATAGCTGCTCGACTTCAAGCAACGGCTGTTGTCAGACGACACGCACCGTCTGCTGCCGGCGCTGGGTGCCCCGCACCGAGATGCGAACGATCTGTTGCACCCGCATGGTGCAGGAAGTTCGTCACTGCCAGCAACCGTACACGGTCTGTCGCCGGGTTCCCGTCACCTGCGTGAAACAAGTCCCCTACACGTGTGTTCGTTACGAACAGCAGTGCATCACCAAGCGGGTTCCGTACACGACCTGCTCGTGGACCTGTGAGACGATCACCAAGCGGGTTCCGTACACGACCTGCTCGTGGACCTGCGAGACGATCACCAAGAAGGTACCGTACACGACCTGCTCGATGACTCAGGAAGTTCGCACCCGCAAGGTTCCGTACACGACCTGCCGTCAGGTGTGTGAGACCCGCATGGTGACCAAGACTCACTGCGTGCCACGTCAGATCCAGGAGACGAAGGTGATCTGCGTTCCTCGCACGGTTTGCCGTCGAATCCCGATACAGACCTGCTGCCCGACCGATCCTTGTGCTCAACCGGGTTGTGCCGCACCGGCGGCCGCCTGTGCGACCGGTGGTTGCGCCAACTGACTCGCGACGGATTGATTTCCATTCCAAACGGAAGCCGGAGGTGAGTCACCACGATTCACCTCCGGCTTCGTTGTTTGAAGGCTGGAAGCTGCATTCTGGTTAGACGGTTCGCACCGTCCAGCCGTGCAGATAGATGTCACCATCGAGAACTTCGACGGTGGCTGGATCGAGCCGCAGGGCTTCACTCATCTCGGCCAGTCCCTGCCCGGCGAGAGGCGTACGAGCGGACGCTCCTCCAATCAATCTGGGCGCGATGAACGCATGCACTTCATCGATCGCGCCCGTGTCAAAGCAGTGTCCGAGAACCTGACCGCCTCCCTCCACCAGGATGTTTGTCAGTCGTTGGCGGCCGAGCTCACCGAGGACGACGCTCAGATCGGGATGACCGGTCGAATCCTTGGAAACCACCAGCACCTCGACGCCCGCAGCCCGTAGTGCGGCGCAGCGGTCTTCGGGAGCGTGGCGCGTCGCGACGACGACGGTCCGAACGTCGCGAGCGGTGCGGACGAGTTGTGACTCCAGCGGCGTGCGGGCTGTCGAGTCGAGGACGATGCGCATCGGAGTTCGCGGTCCCGTGGGTCGTGCGGTGAGCAGCGGGTCGTCGGCGAGCACCGTGCCGATCCCAACGATGATCGCGTCCATGCGGCCTCGCAGTTGATGGACGACCGCGCGCGACGTTTCATTCGTGATCCAGCGGGACGACCCGGTTTTCGAGGCGAGCTTGCCATCGAGCGTCATCGCCCACTTGGCATGCACCCACGGCAGGCCGGTCGTCATCAGTTTGGCAAACGGTGCGATGAGCCTGCGAGCGTCGTCGGCCATCAGCCCGACTTCGACGTCAACGCCGGCGGCACGCAGTTCCGCGAGGCCGCCGCCGTTGACGTGAGCCGCCGGATCTGCGGTTGCCACGACCACACGGCGGATGCCGGCGGCCACGACCGCGCGGGAACACGGCGGCGTCTTGCCGAAGTGGCAGCACGGTTCGAGCGTCACGAACAGCGTGGCCCCCCGCGCCGCTTCGCCTGCCGCAGCGAGGGCCATCACTTCCGCATGAGGTCCGCCGAACCGTTCGTGCCAGCCTTCACCCACCACGCGGCCATCGTCGGCGACGATGACGGCCCCCACGGCCGGATTCGGTTCGACGAAACCGAGGCCCCGCCGCGCGAGTTCGAGTGCGCGACGCATCAGGTCTTCGGCGGTGGCGACAGCCAGCGACATGGCGAACCGAAATCTCAAAACTCAAATCCGAAATCTCAAACGAATTTCAAATCCCAATGTCCGAAACACCAAACGACCCGACTGTGAACGGTCGTCTCCGAAATCCTGTTTGGAACCTTGGAGTTTCTGTCATTGAGATTCGTTTGGAATATCGGATTTGAGATTTCTCGCTCACTGACCGGGGAGCCACAACTTGCTGCCACCCGTCGCGGCAGCGGTGGGAGTGTCCGGCGTCCAGACGCCGCTCGAGATCGCCGCCGACACGCTGTCGGCGGTCACGATGTTCACTGCTTCCCAGGGCGAGGGGATACCGACCGAGTCGAGCATCTGCTCGACGTAGCCGCGCATCTGCGGCACCTTCGGCGAGTAGTAGTTCACAAACCGATCGAACAGCGGCTGGAGAGCCGGATCGTCCGGTTCTTCGAGTCGCAGCGCCAGTTCGGTCATGTCCCAGTTCAAGTAGTACTCGAAACTCGAACCTTCCGTGGGAGCCTTGGTGCGGGCGACGCCGATCCAGTGAAAGGCCTCGTCGCGCCGACCGTGTCGCGCACAGAGATCGACCAGGACGCGGTAGATGCGCGGCAGTTCGATTTCCTGCTCGCAGGCCGGTCTCGCCAGCGCGGCCTTCAGCACGCGGTACAGGAAACGGTTGTGTTGAGTCAGCATCGCGCGCTTGACGACCGCATTGAGTTGCGCGTCGGTCAGCCGGTCGATCGGCAGCCGGTGCATCTGCATCACCGATTGGCCGCTCAGCGACGTCTGCTCATCGACTTCGAACTGCGGCAGCGGAGCCAGTCCGAACTTGGCCAGCATCGCGTCGAGATCCAACTCGTGCCTCTGCTGCTGGCAGTGCGCATCGAGCAGGTAGATGGCGGCGGTGAGTGCGACGCCGTGTTTCGGGTCGGCGGCGGCTTCGCGCGGCGTGCGGCCTGCGAGCGACTTGAAGCTCGCGTTCGGCCACGCCTCGTCGAGCACGTGCCGCCACTGCTGATCCTTGAGACGACGGCTGACGCGGACGGGAGTTCGTGCGGGCAGCATCCATTTCCAACGGAGCGGCTGCGATTCGGCCGGGATCGCTCCGGTTACTTCCGGTTGCGGTTTATCGGTCCGCCATTGCAGGAGCCCCGCGGTCGCGGCTTCGACGAGGGCACGGGAGTCATCCAATTCCGGACCGCGATCACCGCTCAGGAACAACGTCGCCGGTTCGTTCGCCTCGGGAAGGGCATCGTAAATCGAAATGTGGGCCTGCAACCGGGGGAGCGATTCGAGCGTCAACTGGGTGAAGTCGCCATCGGTCCACTGGGGGCGGTCCAAAACCTGGTAGCCCGCCACGGGAACGTTCGGCTCACCGGCCGCCGAGGGAGGGATCGAGACGCGCTGAAGCTGCGGTTGTTCGTCCAGAACCGTCAGCAACCGACCGACCGACTCGATCTGGCCTTCGTAGGTACAGATGTCGATCACGTCCTGCGTGGTGTGCCGATCGAATAGTTGAGCCAGTGTTTCGCATTCCACGGCGGTGGCGACATCGCCGTACAACTGGGCCGCCCGGTGGAGTGCTTCGGCGGCCGCGGCCTCGTCACCATCCCACGCGCGACACAAGCCGACGGAATGCCACACCTCGGCCGAGTCGGTCATCGAACGACTGAGCAGCGCGAACAGGTCGGCCGCAGTGTTCCAGCAGCCCACGGCGGCGTACTTCTGCGCCTTGCGGATTTCTTTCTGCTGCTCTTCGGTCCCGTCGATGGATGGGAGCAGATGCGTCCCCCGCAGCGGGTACGGAATCTCCTCGTCGCCGTCGAACTCCAGCAGTTGCACGAACAGTTCCTGCCGCCGCTGTTCGGGAGCGAGTCGCAGCGCCAGCGCCAGGTGCTCGCGTGCGGCCATTGTCAGATGCCGCTGGGCGAGCATCGCGGCCATCGTCGCCGCGAGACTGCTGACCATCGTCGGAAACTTCTTCGCCCCGCGCTGAAAAGCCCGATGAATCGACTTCTTCGCGGCGAGCAGGCCCTCGCCCTGGAAGATCGAGGCGGCCAAGAGCACGATCGCAAACTCGTGATCGGGCTCGTGTTCCAGCAGCGCACGCAACACGTCTCGGGCCGTCGTGGGCTCGCCCAATTCGAGCAGGATCAGGGCGCGTGACGTGGCAATCCAGGATTTCTCGGGAAACTTGCGGGCCAGGTTGTCGAGTTGCTGAAGGGCGACGCGAGGCTGATTCCCCTCCGACAAGCGTCCGATTCGTTCCATCTCGTCGGCGATGTTCTGACAGCAAAACTTCAACTTCTTTCCGCTGCCGCAGGGGCAGGGATCGTACGGATTGAGCGGCATCGGGCCGATCCTTCTTCAAGATGTCGTGTGTCTGTTACAGAGACCGGCCGGTGGCAAAGCGAGCCGGGACGTTGTTCGTTTCAGAGGGGGCTGGCCGCGGGTCACCAGCCGAGCGGCAGTTTAGCAACACGGCGTGGGTTTGACAGGCAAGCCGCCGGGGACCGGAAGCTTCAAATCTCACGAACCAAACACCAAACGAATCTCAAATCCCAAGGCAGACGAAACTCAAACGGCTCGAGTCGTTTGGTGTTTGGTTCTTGAGATTTGGAACTTGCCGCGGTCCGCTCGTCACCCGGGCCCCGGAGTCACCTCAATCGCGGCGTTTGTGCCGTTGCCGCTGATTGATGATCCGCTCGATCGCGGGTTTCGGCGTGTCATCCGCGCGCAGCAGACCGGCTTGCGGGAACGGATGGGGATCGCCGTCACAGAAGTGCGTGAGGGACACGCCGGCGACGGAGGGTTTGGCCAGCAGGAGTTCGAGGACATGGTCGATCCAGTCGGCCTGCCCCTCCTCATCGATCGGCCTGGCCCACATGCGGGGTTCCACCTCCCACTCGGCTCCGGCCAGCGGATCGTCTTCATCGTTCGACGGACAGGCCAGCGTGGCGTGAACCGGCACCCCGAGCACGCTCCACGTGTCGATCAGGCGTGAGATGTCGAGCAGGTCGCGGTGCGCGCTGCCGCGCGGCAGATAGCCCATCGCCAGTTCGAGGTTCACCCCCGCCAGACCGACACCCGATCGCAGCAGCGCATCGACCAACTGCAGGGGCGACAGACGGTGCTGGCCGCGCGCCTGATAGTCTCCCCACGGCTGATCGACTCGAATCAGCAACTGCGCCTCTTCGTCCACCTGGCGGGCCACGTCGAGCACGCGCGCCGCGAGCGTCAACCGGCTCTCTTCCGTGAGCGACAGCGCGCCGCCGGTGTTGAGCCGTGCGGCGACCTCCCAGATGCGAATCCGTCCGACGTAGCGCGAGATCGCCGTCTCGACGAAGTCGCACACAAAACTCTGCAGGTTGAAGATGTCGTGCTCCCAGCGGGCCAGCCACGGGGGAAGGCCGTCGGGACCGAGGTCGATCAGCGGACCGCCGCGCACCATCAGCTTCTGCTGCTCGCACCATTCGAGTTGCCGGTCGCAGGGCTCCCAGTCGTATTCGCCCTCCACCGCTTCGATCTTCCGCCACGGGACGGCGATCGTGGCCGAGTTGAACGCGGCGGCAAACAGTTCGTTGGCCTCCGGCTTCGGCGTCGATTGGTGCAACTCGCATCCGATCGACGCGGGCAGACCACCAAACCGTTGCAGTCGACCCGACAACGCCTGCTCGGCATAACCGCCCGTGAGAATGTCGGCGGCGGCACACGCGTGGTGCAGAGCCTCGCCGGCGAGCTGGCTCGATTCGTCGGGTCGATCCTGGCACGAGGCCGCCCGTGCAAACGCGCGATGCGCCCTTCGCAGCGGCTCGGCGAATTCGGGCGGGATGCGCATCCCCGACAGTTCCCACTGCGACGCCTGGTTCCGAACCTGCACGATCTTGCCGCGCGCCAACTCCACGGACAGCAGGTACGGTTCGTCGCGTTCGGGCAGAGAGGCGGTCGCGATCACCGGTCGGCCAAATCCGGAGACCGGCCACGCGACATTAAACTTGCAGCTTTCCGAACTCGTGCGCCGACAACCGATGATTTCTTCTTCCACCTCGATCCGAGTCGCGAAGACCCGGCCGTCGGCCCCGGTCAGGTAGCCCCGGTATAACTCCGGCCAATCATCGATGAGCGATGCCGGATGAACGGCGAAGCGGATCAGGCCCATGAACGGCTCTTGTGCGTCTGGCAGGTGAGAAGGGAATGCTCAATCGGAACCATCGCTGATCGACTCGTGAACGATCTGCGGTTGATAGTAATTCGCCGGCACGCAGCGGACGGCGCAATTAACACGATGACCTCCGGAGACCTTTGCGACACCGAGACGCCCGAGACTCGCGGAAGTGTAGTAGTGCCGGTCGGGTTGTTCAACAATCGCCCCGGTGATAGGCTCGAAACCAACTGCTGAACGCTCCACATTCGAGAATCGCTTGCCGCCCCATGCCTCAACGCTCCCACGATCCCTTGCTGCACAGCCGTCTTCCCGGCCATGAACCGACGCGCGGGAAGGTGCGCGACGTCTATGACTTCGGAGACCGGCTGCTGTTCGTCGCCACCGACCGGATCAGTGCGTTCGACTGGGTGCTGCCGAGCGGCATCCCCGACAAAGGCCGGGTGCTCACGCAACTCAGCCGGTTCTGGTTCGAGTTCCTCGGCGTGCCGCATCACCTGCTGAGCATGAACCCCGCGGATGTCCCTCTGCCCGCAGGGACCAGCCTCGACGAACTCGATGGCCGCAGCATGGTCGTCCGGAAAACGAAGGTCTTCCCCGTCGAGTGCGTGGTGCGTGGCTATCTTGCCGGATCGGGTTGGAAGGAGTACCGGGCGTCTCAAACGGTGTGTGGCCTTCCGCTGCCCGTCGGTCTGCGCGAGAGCGATGAGCTTCCCGCGCCGATCTTCACGCCGGCGACGAAAGCCGAAACGGGGCACGACGAGAACATTTCGTTCGAGCGGATGAGCGACATCGTCGGCGCGGACCGCGCCACCGCCCTGCGTGCGTTGAGCCTGCAGATCTACATGAAGGCCGCCGGCTTTGCCCGTTCGCGCGGCGTCATCCTCGCCGACACCAAGTTCGAGTTCGGTCTGCTGGGCGACGACATCATCCTGATTGACGAAGTCCTGACTCCGGATAGCTCGCGCTTCTGGCCCGCCGACCGGTACACGCCCGGCGGCAGCCAGCCCAGCTACGACAAGCAGTTCGTCCGCGACTGGCTCGAATCGGCGGCCTGGGACAAGAACAGTCCGCCCCCGGCCCTTCCCCCCGACGTGATCGATCGGACGCGCGCGAAGTACGTCGAAGCGTTCGAGCGACTGACCGGTACGGCCTTCGTCTGGAGATAAGGCGACCGGCATCTCTCCCCCTCGCAGCCAACAATAAGACATTTCCGAGCGGGGCGGCGTGAGTCCCCCGGTTCTTGGGCGTCAGCCCTTTCATTTCAAACACGAAGAACCGGGG
>JANODP010000287.1:0-7150 GCA_031412755.1 Schlesneria sp.
TTGGTTTACGGGGGGGTTTGCGGCGCGGGGGGTTTGAGCCCGCTTATTTCGCTTCTTTTTCATTTGTATGGTTATGCTGGGGGAACACCCCCCCCGCTCCGAAGCCGATCTTGGTCGCTGATCCCTGCTGAATCCGAATCGTGAGGACCACCATGCACACCCGCCGCCATTTCCTCCAACAGCAGGCCTTCGGTCTCGGTTCGTTCGCGCTGGCGAGTCTGATGCAGCAGGACGGTCTGCTCGCCGCGCCGGCCAAGCCGACGTTGGAAAAGCCGACGTATGACCTGTTGCCGAAGCAGCCGCCTCGACCGGCGCAGGCGACCGCGATGATTTCGATGTACATGCAGGGGGGGCCGAGTCACATCGACCTCTTCGACCCGAAGCCCGAGATCACCAAGCGGCATCTCCAGAAGTTCACGGGGGAGATCAAGTACGACAACGCGGCCGAGTCGAGTGCCAAGTTGTACGGCTCACCGTGGAAGTTCGAGAAGCGCGGCGAGTGCGGCATGGAACTGAGCGAGCTGGTTCCGCATCTCGCCTCGATCGCCGATGACGTCTGTCTGATCCGCTCGATGCACACCGGCGTCAACAACCACGGGCAATCGCTGTACGCGCTCAGTTCCGGTCGAGTCAACGCCGGCCGGCCGTCGCTCGGCTCGTGGCTCACGTATGGTTTGGGGAGCGAGAACAAGAACCTGCCCGCCTATGTCGTGATGACCGATCCGGGCGGGCTGCCGGTCCTCGGGACCGACATGTGGACGAACGGCTTTCTGCCGTCGCTCTATCAGGGAACCGTCGTCCGGCCGCGCGAGCCGCGCATCTTGAACCTCGACCCGCCGCCGCATCTGGCCGGGCTTCCGCAGGACCGGTTTCTCGGACTGCTCGGCGAATTGAACCGCGAGCATCTCAATCAACATCCGGGGGAGACCGACCTCGCCGCCCGCATCTCCAGTTACGAACTCGCCGCGCGGATGCAGACCTCGGCGAAGGAGGCGCTCGATCTGTCGCAGGAGACGGCTGCCACACAGGAGATGTACGGCGTACACGATCCAAAAACGAAGGACTGGGGAGCGCGCTGCCTGATCGCCCGGCGGTTGATTGAGCGCGGCGTGCGCTACGTGCAGATCTTTTCGGGGACGCAGAACTGGGACCATCACGGCAGCATCGCAACCGCGCTGCCGAATCAGTGCGGCCGGACCGACAAACCGTGCGCAGCCCTCGTGGCAGACCTCAAGCAGCGCGGGCTGCTCGACACGACGCTCGTTCACTGGGGCGGCGAGATGGGCCGACTGCCGGTCGTGCAGAATGAAAAGAACATCGGCCGCGATCACAACACCTACGGCTTCAGCATGTGGCTCGCCGGCGGCGGCGTGAAGCGCGGCTACGTCCATGGAGAGACCGACGAGTTCGGGATCAACGCCGTGAAAGACATCGTCAACCACTACGACTACCACGCTACGTTGCTCCACCTGTTCGGCCTCGATCCTCAACAACTGACCTACCGCCGCCCGACGGGCGAGGCGACGCTGCTCGACGGACAGGCCGGCCAGATCGTGAAGGCTATTTTGCAACGAGAGGTCGCGTGATGTGAGTTACCACTCCATGGCGAGCTTCGTCCAGCGGATGCCGCAGACTCCCTGTTCGACGCACCAATGCGTCGCGAGAAAAGTGCCGTCGGTCAGGCGGATCGCGGTGGGAAAGCCGAACTGGAAACTGGCCAGTTCATCGACGCCGGTCGCTCCCGAATCGGGGCCGTCGCGGAAGCCTCGGGCATCGTAGAGGAGACCTTCCTCGACGACAGTCCATTCGGTTTCCGTGAAAGTGACCAGCGCCATGACAACGCCCTGCTGGCCATAGCGGCGGTTGTAAAGGACCAGCAGCCGGTCACCTCCGAGCGGCAGCATCGACAGTGTCTGTCCGCGAATGCCGGTCGAATGCTGCGGCCCCCACGTCGAGCCGTCGTCGTGCGAGAGGCAGAAGCTGTTGCACTGATCCCGGTAGTCTCCCAATGTCACCGTCCACGCGGCGGCCATGATTGTGCCGGGCGAGATCTCGGCGAACTTCTGCTCCCAAAAGCCGAGCTTCCCCGCCGGATCGCGAAACACCGTGCGGCGATTCGGCCACGTCACGCCTTTGTCATCGGAAACCGCAACAAAAACCTCTTCGCCCAGCCGGTCCTTTTCCGCCAGCAACGCCCCCGGTGCGAGCAACCGTCCCGACGCGAGCGGCCTGATCGAATGCGAGACTTCGATCGGACAGTCGGGCATCGGCACCGTTTGTGGCGCGGACCACGTTCGACCGTTGTCGATCGACTGGCAGAAGACCGATTCTCCCAGCCGTTCTCCGAACCGATCGTTCTGGTTCGCCCAATAGCGGGTTCCGTAGGCATAGACCGTCCGGCCATCCGGCGCGAGGCTGAGCTTCAGCGCATTGGCCGACGGCGGCTCGACCGACCCGGCCAAAAGCTGTCCTTCGAGACGCCAGGTGCGGCCCCCGTCGGTTGATCTCGCCCAGTCGGTCCCTCCGTGAACGTACTGCCCGCCGCCGACACTGAACGAACAGAGAATGTCACCGTCGGGAAGCGGCACCGCCTGAGGAAACGCCGACTCACGCTCGTCGATCCGACCGGTGCTGATGATTTGGAGTGAAGGCAAGTTGAAACTCCTCAATGAAGTGATGCCCTCCGGTGTAGAAGCTGGTCACGATCCCGCGTCATCACCAAACGGTGTTCCGAAGACATCCACAAGAAAATGGGGGACAAGAAGATGAAATCCAAGTCCGGTTGCTTCCTCTCCCATCTTCTTGTCCACCATCTTCTTGTTCCTTTCGGTTCGGTTGCGGCTGAGCCGCGTGGCCTCAAGCTAACCGAGTTGGTCCGGCGAACTCGGTCTCGGCCTGGCGGGTAGCAGCGTGGCTGCCAGAATGATGCCGCTCAGAATCAGCAGGCCGCAAACCAGAAAACTCAGGCGGAATCCGAGGGACGTGCTGTTCATGCCGAAGGCGGTCCATCCGGCCTGCTTCACTCCATCGACGATGGCTCCGTACAGATATCCGGCCGGCGCGGCGGGGACCATCAGCATCGTCACGAAGGCCATGTTGCGCCGCAACTCGACTCGCCGCGAAGCCGAGACGATGTAGTTCGGCGCGTAGACGCCCACCAGTTCACCGGCTCCGTGAATTCCCGATGCGACCAGATACCACGGCCCCGTGACGAACATCGCCCAGATCATTGCGGTCAAGAAAACCGACGACGTGGCGAGCACGCCGACCTTCGGATTCGTGCGGGTCAGCACCCACCCCAGCACCGCGCCCGCGACCACCTTGAAGCTGAAACGGAGCATGTTCTGCACGCCGGCGTACTTCGAGGGGAGATCGCCCAGGGCTTCCGTCGAATAGAGGTTCATGTTGGACGGAATGACATTTCCCGCGTAGACCAGAATCGTGACGAGCGTCGCGAGCAGCAGGATTCGCTGCTGCAGGATCGTCCGAAAATGCCAGACGAACGCCAGTGCCGCTCCGACCGCACACAGACCGCCCGCCGTGCGAAGCCCGGTCCCCGTTTCGACTGGAGCCGACGCGAACTGCATGAGTGCGACTGACGCGAACATCAACGGCAGTCCGATCAGCAAGCCGATCACGGACGAGACCGGTTCTCGCGGCTGCTCCCGCTCATCGGGAGCGATCACAAAGAACTGGGAAATGACCGCCGTCAGTCCCATCACGGGCGCACCGGCCGCAAACAGAATGATGAAGTTCAGGGGATACGCCAGCCCGTCGAAGTGCAGTCCGAACAGGTCGCCTCCCAGCAGGGCCGTCTGGCCCAACGAACCGACCACCGCCAGCAGCGGTCCGGCTCCGAAGGCCAGGCTGAGCGCCAGTCCGCGGCGCGATTCGTCGGAACCGCGGCCCATCACCTCCCACAACAACGCGATGGCCGCCGGCATCACCGCGCCGGAGACTCCTCCCTGCAACACGATCATCGCCAGCTTGATCTGGTTGGAGACGGGCAGAGCCAGCGTCACGGCCAGCGTGGCCAGCATCAGAGCCGACGTGCCATAGAACAGGCTGAGATTCCGCTTCAGCGACGACACGCGCGGTGACAGCCACGCGATGAGCGCCGGCACCGCGGTCATTGCAAAATAGAGTGTCCCCGGCAGGTTCGACGTGCGGGCATCCGCGCCGAGGTAATCGCACAACGAGGCCTGGGTGATCCCCACGTAGAGCACGGGAGCGGCCAGATACTGCATGCCGGTGCAGACGGCGAACAGGATCAGATTCCGACGCTGCTCGGGCCACGAAAGCGGACAAATCTGAGGAGCATCGGCCGTCGGCAATTCGCTCATGAAGTTCCTCCAAGGACTGACAACCTCCGCCACACACCGGCAGCGTGCAAAATAGAAGCCTGAAGCGCAAGCGAAGGTCAACGCCAGCCGATCCTTCGCTTGCGCTTCAGGCTTCTATCCAAACGTGAAGTCATCCGGGCGAGTGGCGTCGGTCGTGGGCTCATCGTCGCAGAACTCAGGGTTTGACGGCTACCCGACTCGCCACATTTCCGACGGTAGTTGAGGCACCTTGCTTCACAACGGCAGTGACACGGCCTCGCCAGTCCTCGCGGAAATCAGGCACGCTTCGCACAACTCGACCGCCGCCCGCCCTTCGGCTCCGCCAACGCGGGGCGGGCGTCGCTCGCGGATGCTGTCGATGAATTCCTGGATCACGCCGATGTGAGGGTACAGCCGGATCGGCGACTTCGGCTCCTTCAGGTAATCGAACCGTTCCGGCGTGTAGACCCGTTCCCACTTGCCCCCTTTGCCGACGTCGAGGTACTCGAAGTTTTCGAGATCGATCATCGCGTCGCGACCGAAGACCTGGAACCGGACCTCGCTGCTGGGGAGACTTGGATTGGGAAGCTCTCCCGTGATCCACATCTGCGCCATGATGTTCCCCTCGAACACGATCTGGGCCATAACCGACAGCGGCGGGCCTGGGATGTCGCTGTAGGTCGTCGCCTGGGCAAATACCTTGATCGCATTCCGACCGGTCAGCCAGCGCAGAAAGTCGGTGTTGTGCGACGCCATCCCCATGAACAGACCGCCGCCGCGAGGATCGGCCATCCACGACCGCTCCTCAAACAACTGCCGCGACAACGGCAGCGGAAACGCGGAGACCGTGCGGAGCATCTGCAACGGCCCGAGTGATCCGTCGTCAATCAACTCCTTCGCCTGCCGCGTGATTTTTCGGTACCTCTCGGTCTTCACGACGGCGAGGTTCACTCGGGCAGCGGTACACGCGGCGATCATCTGATCGCATTCGGCGACGGTGGGAGCCATCGGCTTTTCCGCCAGCACGTGCTTGCCCGCCGCCGCCGCCTTCCTCGTCAGATCGAGGCGGTCCAAATCGGGAGTCGCCAGCACCACCGCGTGGACGTCGTCCCGCGCGAGCAGCGCCTCGACCGAGGTCTCCGCCGACACGCCGTAATCCGCCGCCAACAGTACCGCGCGACGGCCGCCGGTGACGGCGACCAACCGGCAGCCCGTCGCGTGCCTCGCCACGACCTCGCTGTAGGTCAGACCCATGAAGCCACTGCCAATCATCCCGACACCGATCATCTGCATGGGGCCTCCCCGAAGTTTTTGATTAGAAGCCGTTTCAAAACGCGAAAATCAATCATTCTCAACACCATTCCTTCGGAGCGGGGGACGTGAGTCCCCTGAATTCGCGTGGTCCGCAGTGACGGCCGCATTCAGGGGACTCACGTCCCCCGCTCCGAAATCGGTTTTGAAACTGCTTCTACCGTGACTGTGCCCGCCCGACGGACGCCGCGTCACTGACCGAGTGAACGCGTCCGATCGACGCCGTCGGGGACACAATAGCGACCGTCTCGCTCAGAATGGAGCATGGCTTGCAACCGGGACAGGCGGGAGTTTGCGTTTCGACGAATGGCACGGGGCGGTACGCTGATTCGCGTCCTGCCGCCGGGTTGCGCGTCGATTCCGGGAGATGCCCGACGCCAGCAACGAGTCTCTGACCTGAGGACCATCGATGACCGCTTGGCGATGCGCGTTGGAATTGGATTCCCATCGAAACGTGACCTCCGGGAGCACGGCCAGCCTGACGGAGGCGATTGGTCGCGCCGCCGACCTGCGGATCTACACCGAGTTCCTGCACAACGAGCATATCGATGTCGGCTCTTCCAACGCCGAACGCATTCGTGAAGTCGCCGAATTCGGTGTGACGTACCGCCTCGACAACAGGTGGACCGCTGGCGTCATGAGTCTGCGGCAGCCGATCGAACTGCCCGTTGGGTTTGGTCCCCGCCCGTCGATGTCGTTCTTCCTCTACAACCAGGATGGAACCCAGGCGATCGCGCGGCCCCACTTGGACGGAGGCCCCGCAGCAACATCCTTCGGTTCATCGCCCCCGCGTCCGCCCGAGAACATGCCCAAGTACCACGCCTTCGACAATTGGGATCAGGGGACCAACGCGCCGTCTCACAACTTCGTCTACGACTTCGACGTCTATCGATTCTGCGTGAGCGACTCCTGGCGCGAGGTGCTGCGGCATTCGGCGACGGGTGAGGTGCTGTCGGGATCGCTCGCCGAACTGGTCGAGGCGTTCTCGTCGGGCTGCTCGATCAAACTCGGGATCGACAATCTCTGCGCGAATCTGGCTTCCGAGTCGCAGCCCGCCGTGAACCACGAAGTCTTCGTCCAGGGAGGCTCCGCCTATTACTACACCGAGCAGAAGCTGTTCCTCATCGGCTCCCATCCGCTCGTGCGAGTCAGCCCCCGCGTGCCCATGCAATACGCGAGTCGCAATTGGGACTTTGGCTGGCTGATGGTCCGCAGCGACGGGCACGTCGTCTATCGCCGCTGCGATCCCTATGCGCTGAGCTTCACCGACCACGCCACCCGAAATGCCGTTCGCTGGTTCGTTCGTTGACGGCTGGCCGCAGACTTTCAAGAAGTCCCGGACTGGAAGTCCCGGACTGGAAGTCCCGCGGCTCCGACCAGTTTCAAATTGGTAAGGATGTAGGGTGGGACCAGCGGCGCTTCGCCGCGCCGGCCCACCATCAATTCTCGAAGGTTTTTCATGGTGGGCCGGCGCTCGAAGCGAGCTTGTCCCACCCTACGTTGAAATTGGGAAGAGC
>JANODP010000288.1:0-7657 GCA_031412755.1 Schlesneria sp.
GCCCACGGCAACACGAACCTGCGTTACCAACAACTTCTCGGATGGAGGCAGGTCCAACTGCCCATCTGCGTCTCCATCGGACGACAAGGTAAATGGTTCAGATGGGCGATTGAGCAAGTCAGTTCCCCCCGCCCGAGTGAGCGCACGATTACGAAGGAACTGGATCGAGGCGGAGCACCGGAACTGCCCTCGGGTCTGCGCCGCTTCTGGCGTGAAACTTCACCGGTCAGCCAGTCAGGCCCATTGACCATCGGGCCATTGCTTGTGAGTCCCCCCGAAAACCCCTTCGCCCTGACGATTCTCCCGCTGCCCGAGCAACTACTCAAACTCGACGGACTTCGTGCCGCCGACAAGACACCGTGGGAGGAGGTCGAGAAGCGAACGAACGAGTTGCTCGCGAAGTACACCGCGCCCGCGGACAAAGGCCGCATTCACTGGCAGGCGGCTCATGTGTACGGGCAAAGCGATATTCGAGGCCACGGGGCCGACGTGATTCGTCACGCGCAGGAGGCTCTCAAGTATGAACGCGACCCGGTGCAGCGGGGCTGGCTGTACATGTACCTCGGCGACGCAACGGGATTGGTTCAGAAACGAGACGAGGCGACTCGATGGTACTTGAAGGGTTACTTTGAACTGATCGCGTTCAATCTGCCGGATGCGGCTCCGGAACTGCCGACGGTTGGCAAGTTCCGGGGCGTGATCTCCAACCCCGCCGAAGGTGAAGCCGATAACAACCAGATCGTCTTCGAAGTCCTGCAAGCTGCCGAAGTGAAGGCACGCCAGGAAGCGGAACTCGTTCGCGATCTGGTCTCTCGTCGCAACATCTACATCGGACAAATTCAAAACCTGTATGGACGGCAATACGTGGAAGGCTCGGACTCCACGGCGACGCTGAAGAAGCTCGCCGCGGAGATTCTGCGCGATGAGGCCATCGTGACGCGGCTCATCCAAGCCGTCTGGCCAGACTCGATTCCAAAAACCTGACTGGTCGGCCGTCGCGACGTTTACTTCGGTCGCCTGAACGACCTCTACGACCGGATGCACCAGCTCTACGACAACGATGGCGACGCCGAAAGACAGCTCCGCGCGATTGCCAGCGATGTCCTGCGCGACCAGACTGTCATCGGACAGTTGGTGGAACGAGTCGGGTTGTCGCAGGCGATCCCGGGCGAAAAGCCGCCCGGATCGGAGAAAGCTCAAGAATGAGACGTCGATGGTTGTTGGCGGCGACTCTGCTGATTGGCATCGTGATCGTTGCCGCCCTGTCGCTGATGAAGGAGCCGATCAGGCCCGAGGCCACCTTGAGCGATGGCAACCTCGTCCGGTTCGAGAAGGCGGGCATCGGCACAATCTCGTACGACTCTTACCCGCCATTGAAGGCCGCCTTGGCCGGTTACGTGCCGAATCGGTTTCAGAGTCGATTGGGCGAGCGATTCCAAGGGACGATGACCTCGCAGCCCCATGAACTCGGCTTGTTGTTCTCGATCTGGACGCCGGATGGAAAACGCAAACGCGATCCGACTCAGTTCCTGTCACGAATCGAGTCCGTCGAATCGACCGGCCATGTCTTCAAGGTGGGTGTTTCTGGCTACAGCTCGACCAATGGCTTGATGTGCATCAGTGAGGGACCTTTCCCACGCCGCAATCCGATGCTGCACCTGCGGCTCTATGAACGAGAGACCGACCGGCTGCTGTTCGAACTCCACCTTCCCAATCCCGGTTACAAGCCGAAGTTCGACGAATGGAAGCCCGAACCCGTTCCGGCCACTCAGACCGTGGAACCGCTCACGGTCACGCTGAAGAACGTGCCGGCAAACATCACCGGCGATTACCTGCGTGATGAGGACGTCGAAATCACCTCGACCGATCCGCGCTGGACGAACACACGGCCTCAATGGAACTTCTGGGTGACAGACGCCACGGGTGGCAAGGCGTACACGTTGTCGGGACTCTCACCGTTTGAACCGGCTTGGAAGCTTCACCTTCGCGTCCGGCGAAACGAATCGGCCGAGTTCAGTCCCGACGAAGTCTGGCGAACCAAACTGATCAAGATGCCTGCCGCATTGAATGCCGCGCGATTGAAGGTGGGTGGAGTTGCCGCGGGAGTTGAGCTCTCCACCGATTATGTGGCGTCAGCGGGTGAGGTCCGCGACGATGGCACTGATTTGACCGTCAATCCCACCCATCTTTCGACACAAGGCGGCACGAGCAGCGGCAGCGGCTTCGAGAAGGGCAAGCGGTTTACGATTGTGGACTCACCCATCCCGTTCTTCCAGTTGAGTCACTCGACACTTGATGAGGAGACCTACCTGATCATCGTCGTCAAAGACCAAGACGGGCGCAAGTTGACGAACGACAGCAGCGGCAGTTCCGTTCACAACACGGGCGGCATCTCGTCGCGACGTGTTCAGTTTCAGCCAACACCCGAAACGACCGACGTTCAACTGGAAGTCACCGTGAATCGTGGTCGGACCTTTGAGTTTCTTGTCGCGCCTCCGAAGCCTGCTCTCTAACCCGGCCCCGTCGCAGCCGGCCTCCTCGACGAACTCTTCGTCGTCGGGTTCCTCAACCGTCCCGTGACGTTTGGCATCGACCGACCATTGTGCTAAGAAACGGCCCGACATTTGGAATCGGTCTGCTTCTGTGAGGTCTGCGGGCGATGCACATTCGCGATGGAATCCTGGGGCCGGAGGTTTGTGTGGCGGCAGCCGTGCTCAGCGCGGGCGCCGTCGCCTACTCGCTGCGCCGGTTACGGGTCGATCTCGAAGACAGGGCCGTGCCGCTGACGGGGATGATGGCGGCGATGGTGTTTGCCGCGCAGATGGTCAACTTTCCGTTGCTCGGCCTGCCCGTGTCGGGGCATTTGCTGGGGGGCGTTCTGGCCGCGGTGATCCTTGGGCCGTGGGCCGGTTGCCTGGCGATCGCGATGGTGCTGATCGTGCAGGCGGTGCTGTTCAGCGACGGCGGCCTGCTGTCGCTGGGAGCCAACATCCTGAACATGGGCGTCGTCGGCGCGTGGGGCGGCTATGCGGTGTACGCCGCGCTGCGCAGGCTGCTCGGAAACGGCACGGCCGCGACGGTCTCGGCGGCGGTGATCGCTGCGTGGCTGTCGGTCCTGGCGGCGGCGGCCCTGTTCTGCTTCGAGTTTGGACTCTCCTCAAATGCCACAGACTTCGATCCGCGCGGCGTCTTCACGCTGATGGTGGTGTATCACGCCTTGATCGGAGTCGGCGAGGCCCTGATCACCGGATCGGTGCTGGCGTTTGTCCTCTCCCGGCGCGCCGATCTGGTGCCGTCCCCCGCACCGATCGGGCGGGTGCGAGAAGTGGGCCGGTTCGTGGTGGCGGGCCTCGTCGCGTCACTCGCCGTGGCCGCGTTACTCGCTCCGTTCAAGAGTGAGCGGCCCGATGGACTCGACGCCGTTTCACAGCGGATTGGGTTTGCTGAGTTGGAGCAGGAGCGTCCGCCACTGCTGCTCGGCGACTACGAGATCCCGCTTCCCTTCGCGGGCTGGTGGTCCGTGTCACTGGCGGGATTGCTCGGAACGGTCGTGGTGTTTACCGGAGCGGTCGTCCTCGGCGGTGTCGCTCGTTGGCAGGCGAACCGGTTGACGCTGGCGGACGGTTCCGATGGCTGATCCGGGATCGGTGCCACGGACGTCGGAAACACGTTCGCCCGACGAGTCGGTCTGCCATGCGCTCCCTTCCGGCGCGAAGCTGGCGTTGACGCTGCTCGCGATTCTGTCGGCGGGCCTGATTCCGCTCGAACTCTGGCCGGCGCAGGGTCTGCTGCTCGCCGCCGTCTTCACGGGGTTGAGTCTCGCGGGTGTGACGCTGCGCTACCTCGCGCGGCGGCTCGCACTGTTTCTGCCGCTGCTGTTTGTGTTCGGTCTCTCGATTCCGGTGGCCAGCGGCGACAGCCTCGCGTGGAACTGGACGGTCTCGCTCTGGCTGCGCTGCACGGTGTCGTTCCTCGCCGGGCTGTGGCTGATCCACGTCCTGCCGTTTCGAGAACTGCTGGCCCTGTTGCGGCGCTGGCACTTTCCGGTCGTGTTCGTCGCGATGCTCGGCTTCATGTACCGCTACGTCTTCATTCTGTGGGACGAGTTGCGGCGGTTGCGAAACGCGCGCGATGCCCGCGACTTTGGCGGCGGTTCGCGGTGGAGGCAGTGGTCCACCAGTGCCCAGATGATCGGCCTGCTGCTGCTGCGCGCGATGGAACGCGCCGAACGAACGCACCGCGCCATGCTGGCCCGAGGTTGGGATGGTTCGGTGCGGTCGCTGGATGATGCCTCATGAACGAAATCCGAGAAGACGGAGTGCAAAGTGAGAAGTGCAAAATACGAAGTGAAAAATGGTGAGAACATCCGTCTGCATTCACTTTGCACTTCGTATTTTGCACTTTTCACTTTGCACTATTCCTCCCCCCTCGACGGGCGATGTTTCCAATCGAGCCTTTCCCAATGACCGAGCCTGCCGCCCTCGAACTGCGCCGCCTGTCGTTTCGTTACCCGAACGGACGTCTGGCGCTGCAGGAGATTACGTGTGTCGCCTCACTCGGAGAACGAATTGCGATCGTCGGGCCGAGCGGCGCGGGCAAGTCGACGTTGCTCATGCACTGCAACGGGCTGCTCCCCGCGCCGCCCGTGGTTCGCGACGAAGAGGCCCAAGTGTTCGTGCATGGCCTCGCGGTGACCAAGCCCCGGCTGCGCGAGGTCCGGCGGCGGGTCGGCTTCCTGTTTCAAGACCCCGACGACCAGTTGTTCTGTCCGACCGTGCGCGACGACGTGGCGTTTGGGCCGCTCAATCTGGGGCTCGACCGCGCCGAAGTTCTCGCGCGGGTCGAACGAGGACTGACCGCCGTCGGGATGGCCGACTGTGCGACACGCAACCCCGCCGAACTGAGCACCGGCGAACGCAAGCGAGTCTGCCTGGCCGGAGTGCTGGCGTGCGAGCCTTCGCTGCTCGTTCTCGATGAGCCGACCAGCAACCTCGACCCGCGAGCGCGACGCCAACTGCTGGCGATCCTGCGCGAGTTCGCCGGGACGCTGATCGTCGCCACGCACGACCTCGACTTCGTGATCGACCTCTGCGACCGAGTCCTCGTGCTGGACGAGGGAAAAGTCCAGGCCGACGGTCGCACCGAACGAATCCTCTCCGACCCGCTGATCATGGACCGCCACGGCCTCGAAGTGCCGTGGCGACTGCGCGCCGGGCGATCTTCTTGATTGATTCGCAATGCACTCAGTCAGCCGCGTTGTTTCAGCACCATGAGATGAGTCCGGAACCTGAAGTCTGTTGCCTGCACTAACGGCGCATCATCGGGCAATTTGTTCGGCATCCCTTCAAAACTGCCCGATTCGTAAACCAACAGCTTCACTTTCTTGCTAACGTAATCCTTCTCCAATTCCTTGATTTGATTGGAATCCAACCTTCCCGTTTTCTTTCCCGTTTTCAGTTCGTAGAGATCGAAGTGATCGTTTGCAATCTCGGCGCCTGAAAATGGAAGAACACGAAACCGCTCCACCGTTGGCTTCTCCAAGCTCTTGTCATTAATGGATTCAATTCGTAAGAGAAACTTTCCTTCGAGTTCCTTAGCCCCGATTTTGCTCCCCGATACGATAACCGCTTGAACTTCGACTACCTCACCCAGCGGTATCCCCAGTTTCCCAATGACATCCATTTCATTCAGCGCGGACACTGTGATGGATTTTTTCACCGCCGCAGGTTCTTGTGATTGGGCGAGCGTGCCGATGACCAAACAAACAACCAGCAGCGATGGAATTGTCGATTTCATGTTTGAATCTCCCGGCTCAAGTACTCGTTCACACTCGCCCAACGAAAAGGAATCGACGCGGTTACTGTTCCGACGTCGATCTTGGATCGTATTCGCTCATAAACTCTGACAGCGGTCAATGGCGTTGGCGATTCGCACTTGAAGTTTGTCGTTGCGGATCGTCGTCCAATTGAGAGAGACCCGGCGCACCGTTGGTCTGAGCATGACGAGGGACACCTCGCGCGGCGGCTCGCCGAACCACTGTTCGACCGCGCGGGCGTACACTCCGAGTTGCAGTTCGTACGGGGTGAGAAGCTGCTCGTCTGTCGCGTCGTCCGCGATGTCGTTGGTCTTGTAGTCGAGGATATGCCAGCCGCCTTGAGCGTCTTCGTACAGCAGGTCGATCTTGCCGACAACTCTTGTCCCCTCGCCCCCCGCCTTGGGGGGGAGAGGGTTAGGGTGAGGGGGGCTTGCCGCGAGTCGAGAACCGACCGAGGAGGTTGGTTGAGTTTGGCCTGCCGTCTGCTCGATCGGCCCCCTCACCCTTGCCCTCTCCTCCGAAGACGGGGGAGAGGGGACAGGAACTGGCGACATCGAAGGAACAAGCAGCGCGAATTCGACTTCGCGGTGGAGGGACTTGGCCGAGGCCAACTCCTTCGCCAGTGGCGAGGCAAAGAAATTGTCGAGCATCGTGCGGGCGGACGACAGCGCGTCGGCGCTGACTCGGTCCTTGCTGTTGCTGACGATCCCTTCGAGCAGGGCGGGCCAGTTGGCCGGCTGCGCGAAGTCGATCTGTTCGAGAACGGCATGGACCAGCGTGCCGAGCGCCGTCGCCTGGTCGGGATCGACGGGGACGGATTCGTCGTCGAGGAGGACAAGTTTTTCAACTGCCCGAGACCGACCGAGGGATGGGACGGGCAGGTTGGCAACCTGCCCCACGAGCTGTGCGTCGATCTCTTCCAGGCGCGAGACGCTGATCGGTGGCAGGTCGCTGGCATCCCGCGGCCATCGTCGCGCCGAGGCGGGTGGTTCGGTCGGCTCGGCGAACAGGATCAGGTCGGTCAGCTCGGCGAGCGGGACTGGGCGTTCGGTTTCGCGCGCGACGGGCTTCGCGGCGGGAGGTTGCTTGTGGGCGAGGATGTCGGGGATGGTCTCGCGTCCCGCCGTGCCGGCCGGTGACGAACCGAGCAGCGCGTCGGTCTTGAGCAATCCGGTGCGCAGGTCGAAGCGCGATTCAACCAACTCCAGCCACGGGCTGTTTCGTTTGGCGTCCGGCTCGATGCCCGCCGAGAGGATCAAATAGTCTGCCGCGCGCGTGCAGGCGACATAGAAGAGGCGAATCGTCTCCTCGGCGTCGGCCTCTTTCTCCAACAGTCCGAACATTTTCAGGCCGAGGTTCTCGTGTGACTCACCGAATTGATCGGGCAGCTTGACCAGCGCACCAAAGTCGGGATGCAAGACGGCCGACCTGCCGCGCGGCGGTCCCTTGCGATCGATGTCGGCCACGATGACCACCGGGAATTCGAGGCCCTTCGCCTGGTGAATCGACATCAGACGGATCACGTTGCCGGTCTCGGGCAGGGTCGTGGCGAATTCCTCGTCGGTCTCTTCGAGGACCGACGTGTGCAGCCGCTCGACGAAGTCCTTGAGCGTGAACAACTCTCCCTGATCGAACTCGCGCGCCATCTCGATCAGTTTCCGCAGGTTGGCGACCTTGCGCGACCCGAGATGCTCGGTCAGCAGCGCGGCGTCGTACCCGGTCAACTCGACGGCGCGGGTCAGCAGTTTCGAGAGGGGCATCCGGTCCTTGATGCTTCTCAATTGGATCAACACATCGCGCGCAAAAACGATCCGCCGCTGTTGCTCTTCGGGCAGGAAGGCG